>JASGDR010000469.1:0-2690 GCA_047607095.1 Caulobacter sp. | reverse complement strand
GGACGACCTGCTGCAATTGGATGCTGTTGCCCCGGATGGCGATCCTGCGATCGCCCAGCTCGGCCTTGGCGACGATATGGTGTCGCCGGAGTTCGCCTTCCAGCAGCTCGAGCACCACCGGAATGACCCGGTCCAGCAGCACCCGGTCAAGGCGCGGCGGGGATTTGCGGGCCAGATTGCGCAGGCTGGTGATGATGTCGCCGGCCCGGTGGCCGTCGCGCACGATGCGCTCGGCGGCCTGGCGGGCCATGGCCAAGTCCGGTTGTTCGCCGTTCAGCCAGCGCAGGCACGCGCCGGCGTTGGTCACGACCGCCATCAGCGGCTGATTGACCTCGTGGGCGATCGAGACCGCCAGCTCGCCCATGGTCGTCATGCGTGTCGCATGCGCCAGTTCGTTCTGGCTTTGACGCAGGTCTTCCTCGGCGCGCTTGCGGTTTTCGATGTCGACGTTGACGCCGAACCACTGGGTGAGGTTGCCGTCGCCGTCGAAGAACGGGCAGGCCCTGATCAGGAACCAGCGATACGTCCCGTCGGCTCGACGAAGGCGAAGTTCGGCCTCGCCGGGCAGCCCTGAGGCGATGACCGCCGCCCACATCTCCATGATGGGGCCGCGGTCGTCGGGGTGGATGTAGTTGGCGAAGCCGAAGCCCACCACATCGTCGATCACGGCGCCGGCGTAGTCCAGGTATTGCTGGCTCCAGAAGGTCGTTGCGCCGTTGGCGTCCGACGCCCAGGTCAGGCCGGGAATCGACGAGACGATCTGCTGCAGCTGGCGCTCGCTGTCGCGCAGCGCCGTCTCGCTGGCCTTGAACGCATCCTGCGCATCCTTGCGGTCTTCGATGTCGATGTTGACGCCGAACCACTCCATCACCTGCCCGGCGTCGTTGTAGGAAGCGCTCGCGCGGAACAGCATCCAGCGGTAGCCGCCGTCCGCGCGCCGCAGGCGCGCTTCGTATTCGTCCGCGCGGCCTGTCGCCAGGGCGTTCGCCCAGGCGCCGAGGAGGCCTTTGGCGTCGTGCGGATGGATGGCGTCGAGCCATGCGCCGGCCAGGGCCGATTCAGCGTCGAGCCCGAGGAAATCGAGATACTGCTGGCTCAGGAAGGTGATGGCGCCGTCGGCGTTCGCCGACCAGACGAGGCCGGGCACGGCGTTGATGATGTGCTCCAGCCTGCGCTGGTGGCCGCGAAGCGCCGCCTCGCTGGCCAGCAAGGCCTTCTCCGCCCGCTTTCTGTCCTCGATGTCGACGACGATGCCGTACCATTTGAGAACGCGCCCTTCGCCGTCCAGCAGCGGGTTCTGGCGGAATGCGAACCATCGATATTCGCCGTCGCGGCCTCTCATGCGGCCTTCCGTCTCCTGGGGCCGCATCGAGCCGACGACCTCGTTCCAGGTCGAGCGCAGACGCTCCAGGTCTTCGGGATGGAACAGCCGATAGAAGCCATCGCCTTCCACCTCTTCAAAGGCGACGCCCGCGAAATCCAGGAAGGTCTGGTTCCACGAATCCAGCATGCCGTCGGGCTTCGTCGACCAGACCATCGCCGGGATGGTGCTGATCGTAAGGCTCAGCGACTGCTCGCTTTGGCGTAACGCCGCCTCGCTGGCCTTGAGGGCCTCCTCGGTCCGCTTGAGCTCCTCGATGTCGAGATCGACCCCGAACCACCGCACGGTTCCGTTCGCGTCGTGAAACTTCTGCCCCGCGAAATAGAACCAGCGATACTCGCCGTCGAACCGGCGGATACGCGCCTGGGCGAGGGAGGTGTCCTTGTCCTGGGCTTGCCGCCAGGCCTCCATCAGGCCGTCCACGTCGTCGGGATGGATCACGTCGGCGAAGCCGAAATCCAGGATCGCGTCGGCGGGAAGGCCGACGTAGTCCAGGTACCTCTGGTTCACGAAATCGGCGCTGCCGCCCGCCTTGGCCGACCAGATCAGCACCGGCAGCGAATTGAGAATGAGGCTGACGTTGCGTTCGCTGTCGCGCAGCGCGGCTTCGGCGCGCTTGCGGTCGTCGATGTCCAGGTTGACGCCGTACCAGCGGACCACTTCGCCCGCGGCGTTCAGCAAGGGGCTGCAACGGCATATCAGCCAGCGATATTCGCCGTCGGCGCGCCGGGAGCGGCCCTCGATGTCGCCGCCGACGCCCGAGGCCATCATCGCCTGCCATTCCCCCAGCATCCGCCCGACGTCGTCGGGATGGAACTGCGACAGGAAGCCGGTTCCGATCAGTTCCTCCAGCGGGCGGCCGAGGAAGTCGAGCATGCTCTTGTTGAACTGGTCGGCATGGCCCTCGGCGGTGGTCGACCAGGCCATGGCCGGAATGGTGTCGAGCATCAGGCTGAGCGTGCGCTCGCTTTCGCGCAGGGCCGCTTCGCTTGCCCGAAGGGCGTCCTCGGCGCGCTGCAGGTCCTCGATGTCGACATTGCACCCGAACCAACGGACCACGCCGTTGGCGTCGGTCAGCTTGCGACCGGCGAAATAGAACCAGCGGTACTGGCCGTCCGCGCCGCGGATGCGCCCCTTGAGCGCGGTCTGGTCGTTGTGGGTGATGTCCCGGGTCCAGATCTCCATCATGCCGGGCACGTCGTCGGGGTGGTAGAGCTCAAGGAAACCCCACTCCAAGATCTTGTCCGCAGGCTCGCCAGCGTAATCGCGCCAGCTCTCGTTGATGAAATCGGCGCTGCCGTCCGGCCGG
>JASGDR010000468.1:0-6185 GCA_047607095.1 Caulobacter sp. | reverse complement strand
GGCGGCGGCCGGAGCGGCCTCCTGGGCGAAGGCGGTGGCGCCGAGCGGCGCCCCCGCGAGCGTCGCGGCGAGCATCAGCCCGGCCAGCGGCTTAAAGGTCAGTTTCATCGTTGGTATCCCCTTTCCCCAGCGATTACAGAGCGGCCGGGCCGGTTTCGCCCGTCCGGATGCGCACGGCTTCTTCGACATTGAGGACGAAGATCTTGCCGTCGCCGATCTTGCCCGTGGCCGCGGCGGCCTTGACCGCTTCGACCGCCTTGGCCGCGGACGCGTCGTCCACAACGGCTTCCAGCTTCACCTTGGGCACGAAGTTCACTTGGTACTCCGCGCCGCGATAAATCTCGGTCTGGCCCTTCTGGCGGCCGTAACCCTTCACTTCCGACACCGTCAGGCCTTCGACGCCCGCGGCGACCAGCGCCTCGCGGACTTCATCCAGCTTGAAGGGTTTGACGACCGCTATGATCAGTTTCATCCGCCTTGCTCCGGCCCGCCGTACAGGCGAGCCCCCCTTGTTTGGTTGCTAGAGCGCGTTCGCTCACTCGATCACCGCGACGCCGCCGGAATGCGGCCGCGTCGTTTCCCCGGCGCTCGCACGCTATCGGCCACGGTTCCGGGAGCAGGGGCGCGGGTTAGGGTTTGGGAAACGAAAGGGGCGAGGCGCCGCGAAAATAATCACGTAACGCGGATATTGCATTTTAAAGCGGCAGAAAGGGCGTCCAGCGGCGCCGTGGCGCGAGGCGTCGCTCAACGTCTACAATCGCGCTTCCCATCTCGCCTTTCGGAGGATTCTCCATGCCGCCCCTGTGGGCCAAGATCGCCCCCTGGGCGCTGCTGATCTGCTCCAACGTCTTCATGACCTTCGCCTGGTACGGCCACCTCAAGCACCGCGCCGTGGCCCTGCCGCTGGCGATCCTCACCAGTTGGCTGATCGCGCTTCCCGAATACATGCTGGCGGTTCCGGCCAACCGCATCGGAGCCGGCGTCTATTCCACGGCTCAGCTGAAGACCGGCCAAGAAGCGATCACGCTGATCGTCTTCACGTTGTTCTCCTATTTCTACATGGGAGAGGCCATCCGCTGGACGACGGCGCTGGGTTTCGTGCTGATCTTCGCCGGAGCTTCGCTGGTGTTCTTTTTCAAGTAACGGCGAAGTCTGGATCACGAGCCCGTGATGTGTTGCAACGGAGTGGCAATCTGAAGCGTACAGCCGGCCTGGAATTTGAGCGAAAGGATCAGGCCATGTATGTGACGCGCTTCCTCTCGGCGGCCGCCGCCGTCGCGCTGCTCTCGGGCGTCGCCGTCGCCCAGGACGCCCCTTCGACCGCGGCTCCGGCCGCTCCGCCGCCCGCCGTCGCTCCGGCGACCAAGGTGACGGCGAACGGCGACTTGATCGCCACCGCCCAGGCGTCGGGCCAGTTCACGATCTTTCTCAAGGCGCTGGACGCCACCAACCTGACCAGCGTGCTCAAGAGCAATCCGAACCTGACGGTTTTCGCTCCCACCGACGCGGCCTTCGCGGCCCTTCCGGCCGGCGAGCTCGACCGCCTGATGCAGCCGGCCAACGCCGCCCAGCTGCAGAAGGTGCTGACCTACCACGTCATCAACACCAAGGTGGACTCGAGCAAGATCAACGGCGCCAAGGGCGAGGTGAAGACCGTCGAGGGCTCGTCGGTCGTGCTGGACGGCAGCGGGACGACGGCGATGGTCGACGGCGCCCACATCGTCCAGGCCGACGTGCAGGCCACCAACGGCGTGCTGCACGTGGTCGACAAGGTGCTGATCCCCAAGGACGTGCCGATCCAGGCCGCGGCCGCCACCGACGACGCGGCGACCACCATGGCCTCGACCACGGCGAGCGCCGACGTGATGTCGGCCACCGACGCCGGCAGCGACGTCGCCGCCCAGGCGGCCCCGGCGCCTTCCGGCGACCAGGCCATGACCCCGTCGGCGACCGACGCCCCGGCCGACCAGGCGATGAACCCGACGACCGCCCCGGCCCCGGCCGACCCGACCGCCGCGACCACCGCGCCCGTCGCCGATACGGGCACGGCCGCGCCGACCTCGGCGACCCTGCCGGCCTCGTCGCTGAATCCCGAGCAGCAGGCGACGCTGAAGGCCGGCGACCCCAACGTGGTCTCCAATCCGCCGGTCGCCGACACGCCCGAGAACCGCAAGGCCTACGGTTCGCCGATGTCCAACGCCGGCAAGCGTTCGGCGGCCAAGGGCAACTAAGTCCAAAAGCGACGTCCAGTTCGCTTGAAGCACCGGTCGGCGGGCCCTATGGTCCGCCGACTTTTTTCAGGCCCCTGTTCGGACGTCATGCCCGCCGCCCCCAAATCGTTTCAAAGCCTCATCCTGACGCTCCATAACTACTGGAGCGAAAAGGGCTGCGTGATCCTGCAGCCGCACGACGTGGAAGTGGGGGCGGGGACCCTGCACCCGGCCACGGTGCTGCGCGCGCTCGGCCCCAAGCCGTGGAACGCGGCCTATGTGCAGCCCTCGCGCCGCCCAGGCGACGGCCGCTACGGCGAGAACCCCAACCGCCTGCAGCACTATTACCAGTACCAGGTGATCCTGAAGCCGAACCCGGCCGACATGCAGGACCTCTATCTGGGCTCGCTGGAGGCGATCGGTCTCGATCTGCGCACCCACGACATCCGCTTCGTCGAGGACGACTGGGAAAACCCCACCGTCGGCGCCTGGGGCCTGGGCTGGGAAGTCTGGTGCGACGGCATGGAGGTGTCGCAGTACACCTACTTCCAGCAGGTGGGCGGCCTGGACGTGAACCCGGTGGCCGGCGAGCTGACCTACGGCCTGGAACGTCTGGCCATGTACGTGTTCGGCGTCGACAACGTCTACGACCTGCCGTTCAACGATCCGGACTCGCCGCTGGGCGCGTTGAGCTACGGCGACGTCTTCCTGGCCAACGAGCGCCAGCAGTCGGAAGCCAACTTCCACGGCTGGGACGTAGCCGTGCTCAAGCAGCAGTTCGAGCAGATGGAACAGCAGGTGCCGCTGATGCTGGCCCGCTCGTACAAGAACGAGACGCTGGTCCTGCCCGCCTACGACATGGTCCTCAAGGCCAGCCACCTCTTCAACCTGATGAACGCCCGCGGCGCGATCGCCGTCGCCGAGCGCGCCAGCTACATCGGCCGCATCCGCGACCTCTGTAAGATGTGCGCCCAGAAGTGGGTCGAGCTGCAGGAAGCCGCGTAACTCCCATGCCCCAACTGCTTCTCGAACTGTTCTCCGAAGAGATCCCCGCCCGCATGCAGGGCCAGGCCGCCAAGGACCTGGAACGCATGGCGCGCGAACACCTGGCCGCCGCCGGTTTCCTGCCCGAGGCCCTGAAGACCTTCGCCGGCCCGCGTCGCCTGACCCTGGTGGCCGAAGGCCTGCCGCTGGCCCAGGCCGACCGCAAGGAAGAGCTCAAGGGCCCGCGCGTCGGCGCCCCGCAGCAGGCCATGGACGGCTTCCTGCGCAAGGCCGGCCTGACCCAGGACCAGCTGGTCGAGCAGAACGGCGTCTGGATGGCCTTCGTCGAAAAGAAGGGCCGCCCGACCGCCGAGATCGTCGCCGAGATGGTCGAGGCCATCGTCCGTGGCTTCGCCTGGCCCAAGTCGATGACCTGGGGCACGGGCAAGCTGCGCTGGGTGCGGCCGCTCAAGCGCATCCTCTGCGTGCTCGACCGCGAGGTGGTGCCGTTCAGCATCGACGGCATCGTCAGCGGCGACGTCACCGAGGGCCACCGCTTCATGGGCGAGGCCAAGCCGTTCACGGCCAAGAACTTCGACGAATACGTCGCGGGCCTCGAGGCCCACTTCGTGGTGCTCGACGTCGAGGAGCGCAAGGCGCGCATCCTCGAGGGCTGCAAGACCCTGTGCTTCGCCCGTCACCTGGAGCTGGTCGAGGACATCGGCCTGCTCGAGGAAGTCGCCGGCCTGGCCGAATGGCCGACCCCGGTGCTGGGCGACATGGACCCGTCGTTCCTCGACCTGCCGCCCGAGGTGATCCGCACCTCGATGCGCACCCACCAGAAGTACTTCGCCGTGCGCAAGCCGGGGCAGGCGGGCCTGGCCCCGCACTTCATCACCGTGGCCAATATCGAGGCCAAGGACGGCGGCAAGGTGATCGCCGCCGGCAACGCCAAGGTGCTGTCGTCGCGCCTGTCGGACGCCCGCTTCTTCTGGGACGAGGACGTCAAGACCGGCTTCGAGCCCTGGCTGGCCAAGCTGGACGGCGTGACCTTCCACGCCAAGCTCGGGACCATGGCCCAGCGCGTCGAGCGCATCGTCGCTCTGGCCGGCGAGATCGCGCCCCTGGTCGGCGCCGATGTCGCCAAGGCCAAGGAAGCCGCGCGCCTGGCCAAGGCCGACCTGACCTCGCAGATGGTCGGCGAGTTCCCCGAGCTTCAGGGGATCATGGGCGGCTACTACGCCCGCCACTTCGGCCTCGACGCCGAAATCGCCGCCGCCGTTCAGGACCACTACAAGCCGCAAGGCCCGTCCGACGCCGTGCCGACGGCGCCGGTGAGCGTGGCGGTGGCTCTGGCGGATAAGCTCGACACCCTGGTCGGCTTCTTCGCCATCGACGAGAAGCCTACGGGCTCGAAGGACCCCTATGCCCTGCGTCGCGCGGCGCTGGGCGTGATCCGGATCATCCTGGAATCCAAAACCCGTCTGACGTTCAGAAGTGTGACGGCGCCCTTGTTTGAGCGCTGGGTCAGGCTGGGCCACCATGAAGGACGGTCCGGGCTGGAGGCGGCGGCGAAGTTGGTTAGTAATCAACTCGACGAGAAAACGGCTGAAATTGTCCAAAATCGAGTGACTTGGACCGATCGCTCCGAAGGGTTCGCGGTCTGGGCCATAAACGCGGGTGAGGAGAAAGCTGGCGACCTGCTGGCGTTCTTCGCCGACCGCCTGAAGGTGACCCTGAAGGACCAAGGCAAGCGCCACGATCTGGTCGACGCCGTGTTCGCCCTGGGCGACGACGATCTCGTGCGCATCGTCGCGCGGGTCGAGGCCCTGGACGGCTTCCTGAAGACCGACGACGGCAAGAACCTGCTGGCCGGCTACAAGCGCGCTTCCAACATCCTCAAGGCCGAGGAGAAGAAGGGCCCGCTGCCGGAAGGTCAGGCTGAAGAGCCGGCCGCCGACAGCGCCGCCGAGGTGGGTCTCTACCAGGCCCTGCGCCTGCTGGACCGCCCGCTAAAGGACGCGTTGGCCAAGGAAGACTTCACCGGCGCCATGGCCCAGCTGGCCGAGCTGCGCGGTCCGGTGGACGCCTATCTCGACGGCGTCTTCGTCAACGACCCCGAGCACCGCGACAACCGCCTCAAGACCCTCGCCGCCGTCCGCGCGGCCATGGGCCAGGTGGCGGACTTCGGTCTAGTGGCGGGCTGACATCGCCCAAGAGGAACCTCCCCCTGTGGGGGAGGTGATCGCGAAGCGATCGGTGGGGGGAGTGGTTGCCGGATTGGCCACGCGCCGCGGCGGCTGAAAACGGCCCCCCACCGGCCTTCGGCCGCCTCCCCCAGAGGGGGAGGTTCTTACTCACAAACATCCGCCCACTTGGCGTCGACGGCATCGGTGCCGTCGGCCTCCTCGATGACCAGCGCGCCGTCCGACCAGACGAAGCGTTCGGGGCCGTCGAAGCTGTCCTGCTCTTCCTGAATGTCGACCTGGCCGCACACCGAGACGACATCGCCGTCCTGGTGCGTGAACACCTTGCCGAAGACGACGGCGGTGGCTTCGGGGAAGCGGTTCTGCACGGCGATCTTGCCGCCGGCGATCGCCAGCTGGTCGTCGCCCTTGTCCTCCACCGCCTCGCCGGCGGCGTCGTGGAACACGTAGGCCACGAGGCCCAGGCCGATGCCGAGCAGGACCACGGCCGCGCCGACCGCGGCCAGGATGCGGATGTCGATCTTCATGCCCGCAGTCGGCCGCAGGTTGCGGCGAGCGTCAACCGTTGGGGTGAAACCTCGTCCTTCGACAAGCTCAGGATGAGGTTTTCTGACGGCTTTGCATTTGATCCTCACCCTGAGCTTGTCGAAGGGCGAGGGTCACGCACTCATTCCCGCAGCAGCGGCAGCGACAGCCCGCCGGCTTGCCTGGCGCCCAGGATCTCTCTCCGGAAGCGGAAGAGTTCGGCGGGGCGCCCGCCGGTTTCGCTGTCCAGGCGGCCAAG
>JASGDR010000467.1:0-20934 GCA_047607095.1 Caulobacter sp. | reverse complement strand
GATCTGGGTGGTGCCGCCCCCGTTCAGATTGCTGACATAGGCCGTCGTGTTCGTATAGGCGATCATGCTGATCAGGCCGTTCAGCGTGTCGCGGGCCATCGTCGCCATCGAAGTGACGAGCGAGCGATTGCCGTTGTTGACGACCGTCACCGCCCCGAGCTCGTAGCGGGCATAAGGAATCTGCAGCACCGTTTCGGCGTTGGCGCTCGGAATCTTGGGCTTTTTCCTGCCGAACAGATTGCCGATCAGCGCGCCCAGCACGAAGCCGACGAAAGCCCCCACGCCCGGGAGCACGACGTTGCCCATGATCCATGCGCTGGACCCGATCGAGCTGCCGATCACGGCGCTGCTGATGCCGACCGTCGCCGACGTAAAGGCCCAGGCGCCGACGGCCGAGCCGATGGAAGACAGGGCCACCGCAGCCTGGGTCTGAGGCTGGACCACCAGGGCCCCGAGCTTGGAGCCCAGGAAGGAGGCGACCGCACTGACGGCCAGCGTCCCCGCGCCGCCTTTCGCGAAAAGATCCTTGCCGAAGCCGTCGGCCAATTTGTCGAAGTGGAAGCCGTCGAAGATCTTGCTGGATCCGAGGCTAGGATTGAGCACGTTGGAGATCGCCTTGCTCAGCACGGACGAGCCGACCGTTCCGAACAGTTCAGCCCCAAAGCCGTCAAGGCCGAGCGCCTCGCCCAGCTCCAGCGACAGAAGCGAGCTGACCGCGCCGATCGCCGCTTGCTTGGTGCGGGCGGCGAACTCCGCGCCGAACGACTGAAGCGCCGAATCCGACGCCCACGGCAGCTGGGTTTCGGCCGTGGTCGCCCCGCCCGTGATCGTGGTCGCCAGCCGCTCGCCCAGCTCCCCCAACAGGGACGAGTAGAGCACCCCCTTCAAGGTGTCGCCGTTCGACAGCACCTTCCCGAGCGCCGAGCCGAAGACATCGACGCCTTCGATGAAGCCGTCCTTTATCTGCTGAAGGTGGGCCGACTTCATGGCCGCCTTGGCGTTGGCCATCGTTTCGGCGTCCGTGGCTCCACCGAAGACTTGGCGCGCGATCCTGATCAGGCGCGTCTGCTCGTCCGAACCGATCCCGGCCGCCCACAGATACTTAATGGCGTCGTCGCCAAGCGCGGCAAGCTTCAAGCCAACCACCAGACCCAGGTTCGTCTCGATCCACTCGTCCGTCGCGACCATGGATTGAAACTGTAGAAGCCGAGCCTGATTGTAGGCGCCGTCCGTCGCGAAATCTTGCCTGTTTATCGGTAGAAATACTATATTCTTGGCACCATCGACCAACTGCACGTTGGCTTCACGCTCGCGCTGCTTCTTTCTGCTGTCCGCCTCACTCTTCCCGTATAATTGTTTTTCAACCTTATACATCTCATTCACGACCTGCATTTGCCGATCGTGTTCAACCGCCAACTTATCGACCTCAATCAGATTATTATAAGCGGGTATATCGGTTCCTATGACTATGGTTTTTGTTAAAATCGTATCATCTTCCGCTATATAATTTACAACAAAAGCGCCATTTTGAGCGGCTTTATAACGAACATAAGTTTCCGAAGTTATTCGAAAGTTATTGTTTTCAACAAGACCGAAGGCCCATCCACCGCCGACAAAATAGCCAAACACCGTATCCGTGAAGATATTATCCTTCAGCGTTCGGCCACCCGTTTTCACCGAACTGCCATCCGCCCTCTTGATCACGCTTTGCGCCGGCTCTTTTCCGCGCGAGATCATATAGACGTATGCCGAACTGTAATTCGAACGCTTGAACGCCATTCTGTAATCTATGTTCGCCTGACCGGCGGCGGCGTCTCTCTGATATTCCTTGAACTGGATTTGACTCACGATCTGCGTATTGTAGGACATGATCAAACCCCCAGCGTCAGAGCAGAAATCTCAGCGACTTCCGGATTTCAAGGTGATGATTTTTTCTTCGAAACTCTTGTCGGCGCGCCACCGACACGCGGTGACGCTGGCCTCGTAGGAAATCCGGCACCAGGTCACCCCACCCAGGCGCACGGGCGCAGACCTGGACAGCACGACCGAGCCACCGTCGAAGCTCATGGCGATCCGCAGATTGCTCGCAGGATCACCTTCGAGAGAACGGCAGGACGTGGCGCCGCCAGGGGAACGGACACCCCAGCAATATTCGTCCGAGCGCACCGAGCCGAGCAGGGCTCGCTCGTCGTCACTGACCTGCAGGCGGCCGAATTCGAACTCCCCCGCCTGCACGTCTCCGCCCAGCAAACCGAAGTCCTCAGGCCTTTTCCTGGCCATTTTCGCCACCCCGACCGCCTCGCCGAGGGAAACCGGCAAGCTGGTGCGGTAGCTGTCCAGGTTGCGCGGCGCCACATCGGCGGGATCGGCGGGCGATACGGCCGCCGGCGCCAGAGCGAACCGGTCGAGGGCCTCACCCTGCTTGCCGCCCCCATACGAGGCTTCGAAATCGGGGTAGGCGTTACCGGTGGAGAAGATCAGGCGTCGCGACGTCGCCGTCAGCCGCGCGCCATCCTTGAAAATCAAGCGCGACTGCAAGTCCTCGCGCCCGGAGGCGAGATCGTACCGCGCCAACTGCCGGTAGGGTCCCGGCGCGGAATGATCTGAAGATCGCTCAAACGCCGCCGCGGGACCGCCGCCGCGCACGTCCAGCCGTTCGGCCACATCCCGAAAATAGAAGAGGTAGCGACCGGTCGCGTCAGGGGCCAGGGACACGTAGCCGGCCGCCCTGGACCTCAGCGGCGTGATCGTCTGCGCATCCAAATCTATCGCTACGAGATAAGCGTAGCGACCGATGCGGTCGTATCGGCGGATCGCGAACAAAGTCCGACCATCACGGGACAACGCCACGCGTTCATCGGAATAGTCGGCATGCTCGTCGGGATCGACGAGACGCCGCACGGTCCCGGCTTCGAGGTCGTATAGCGAAATCTCCCGGAGAGGCCGACCGGGCGGCAAAGCCGCCACCCAGCGCCCCGTCGCATCCACGAACGACTGCCCGAGGCCCGCGCGACTTTCAGGATCAAGCGGCTTGAGCGCCGCGGATCGACCTGGCTCGGAACAGGAGGGCAAGGCGAGGAAGATCACGGATGCGCCGGCCAGCGATCCAAGGCAGCGCGACACGGTCGGCGCGGACACGCCAGCCAGGAACGCCCCCCGCTCAAATCGACGCTCGCCCAGGGACAAGATCACGCAAAGCCCCACCAAACAGCACAAGCGAAACCGTACGCCCCACCACCCATTGGTTGCAATTGCGAAACACTACTTCAACAAGAAATATTTTCGAAACTATCGGAAACCGACTACCCCCTAGCCAAACGAAAAACGGCCGGTCCCTCGCGGAACCGGCCGTCTTCAAGTCCAAGCGCTCTGGCGAGCCCTTAGAACGGGATTTCGTCGTCCAGGTCGGCCGAGAAGCTCTCGCGGGGGCCGCTGGGCTGGCTGCGGGGGGCGCCGCCGCCGAAGTTGCCGCCACCTTGGCCGCCGCCGTAGCCGCCGCCCCCGCCCTGGCCGTAGCCGTCGTCATAGCCGCCGCCCTGCGAGGCGCCGGCGCCGTCGCCGCGACCGCCCAGCATGGTCAGCTCGCCGCGGAACTTCTGCAGCACGATCTCGGTGGAGTACTTCTCCTGGCCCTGCTGGTCGGTCCACTTGCGGGTCTGGATGGCGCCCTCGATGTAGACGGTCGAGCCCTTGCGCAGATAGCTCTCGGCCACCTTCACCAGGTTGTCGTTGAAGATCACGACCCGGTGCCACTCGGTCTTTTCCTTGCGCTCGCCGCTGGAGCGGTCGCGCCAGGTCTCGGACGTGGCGATGCGCAGGTTGGCGACGCGGTCGCCCGAGTTGAGGGTGCGGATTTCGGGGTCGGCCCCGAGGTTGCCGACCAGGATGACCTTGTTGACGCTGCCAGCCATTGGCGATGCCCTGTTCTCTCGCCCGGCGACCCAACGCGCCGGAATCTCGAAGTCAGGACGTTAACGACTCGATAAGCCGAAAAGCAAGATTTGTTCTACAAACGTTCCTGTGAACGGAGGGCGGTTATCCACCGCCCTCTCCTGCTCTCCCGGAGGTTCAGCGCGCCGGCAGCGCGCCGGGCACCGCCAGCCGACCGTCGCCGGTGCGCACCAGCGACATGAACCGGGCGCCCTCGTAGCTGTCGCCCAGGTAGATGCCTTCCTTCTGCACGAAGATGAACTTGCCCTGGTAGGAGCCGGTCAGCTCGGTCATCCGGCCGCCCATGCGCAGGAAGCGGATGCGCATGCCCTCGAGCGAGGCCGCGCAGCTTTCCATGTTGGGCACGTTGCGCTCGACCGGGTTGAACTGCAGCGTGCCGTCCTTCTTTTCGATGACGTGGTTGCAGACGCCCTGGTCGAAGGGCGCGCGGGTCTGCTTGACGCAGCCCGACAGGCCGGCGGCGGCGACGCCGAGGGCCAGGACGGCGGCGATGGGGGAAACGCGCATCGGGAAACTCCTTGCCCCGAGAACCTTCCCCGGCCGGGAAAGGTTCTCATTCAAATATCAGAGCCGGCGCGGGCGCGCTCTAGCCGACGCTGGGAATGGCGCAGTTGGCGGCCTGCTCCACCACCAGGTGGAACGAGCGGTTGTCGGACGAGGATTCCACCCGGCCCGGCAGCAGGCGCAGGGTCTCGTCGCCCCAGCGGCCGTAGGTGGCGCCGCCCGGGCGCTCGCACTTGCCGGCGAACAGCTGCTGGATGCAGGCGTTCTGGGTGATCTCGCCCGGCAGCTTGTTCCACTGGCCGCCGGAATAGCGCTGGCACACGGCCAGGGGCGCGCTCGGCGCAGAGGCCGCGCCCGAGGCGGCCGGGGTCGGCGCGGGGGCCGCGACGGGAGCGGTCACGGTGGGCGGCGGCAGCGGGGTCAGCACCGTGCCGGCCTGGTCGGCCGCGGCCAGGGCGCCGGTCTCGTCGACGCCGACGTCGAGGGCGCCGGTGGCCACGCCGTTCTTCTTGGCGCATTCGGCCAGGGTGGTTTCGCCCACGAACTGGCCGCCGACGAAGCAGCGCAGCGGCCGGGCAGGATCGTTCAGCTTGCCGTCGTCCGGACGGCCGGTCTCGACGATCAGGCCCGCGCGCGAGGCCGGCGGATCCTCGGCCGGCTTGCGATCCTTGCCGCCCATCAGCGCGAAGGCCACGGCCAGGCCCGCGATCACCGCCAGGGCCGCTCCGCCGCCCAGCAGCACGCGTCGATCTTTGAGAAGTTCCATGCCCCCTGGCTACGACGCGTCGATGACGGTTTCAAGCGCCACGGCGGCCGGAAAGCCCCGCGCGGCCTAGCTGCCGCCGGTCAGGCGATCTAGGGCGGCCTGATAGTTGGCGATCTGGTTGGTCAGATAGGCCGGCGCCGTGCCCCCGGTCTTGCCCGAGGTGGCGGTCGAGCCGTCGGCCTTCACGCCGTTGGCGATGTCGGCCATCTCGCGATAGGCGTTGCGGATCGCCGCGGTCGCCGACTTCAGGAGATCGGCCGTGGTGGCCCGCGCGGTCGCGTCGGCCAGGCTGAGCTCGGTCGGCAGCTTGAGGCCGTAGACCGGACCCTTGCCATCGGCCGAGACGGTGCGGCCGTCGTCGGTCTTGGTGTTGCGCACGATGCCCGAAGCCAGGCCGAGCGCGCTAAGCACGTTGCTGTCGCCCTTGCCCGGCAGCACCTCGACGGTCGAGGTGTTGTAGGCCGGGGTGATCTTCAGCTTGCGCATGTTGCCGTCGCTGGAGATCGACACCTTGGCGGCGTAGCCCGAGGCCCGGCGGATCTTGTCGGCCAGGGTGTCGAGCGTGTCGTCGGCGCTGATGGTGATGGTGGTCAGCGGGCCGCGTTCGCGGGTGCGGATCTGGAAGGTGTCGCCCGGCCGCGCCGAGGTCGCCGACACGATCTTGTCCGACTGGGTGTAGTTCATCGTCCCGCGCGGCAGGCCGAAGATGTCGAGCGCGCTGGAGCCCGAGGCGTCGACCGCGATCGAGGTCGGGGTGGCGTAGCCGTCCTTGCCGGTCAGGCGCTGTTCCCAGGTGGCGTCGCCGGTGGCCATGTCGATCTGGGCGACGTAGCCGTCCTTGGTGCCCACCGTGGCCTGGCCCGCCAGATCCTTGCCGGCCGAGCCGACCAGCCACACCTGGCCGTTGGAGACGGCCATGCCGGTCACGGTGTCGTCGCCGGTCCCGCCGTAATAGGCCATGGTGTCGCCGGCGGTGCTGGTCAGGTCGAGCGACATGCGCGCGACGAAGCCGTCCGAACCGCCCGAGGCGGCGGAAGTCACGTTGCCGACCGCCAGCGAGCCGTTGGTGGTGTAGCCGCCGACATAGAGCTGGCCGTTATCGATGGTCAGGCCGGCGATGTCGCCGCCCTTCAGGGTGCCGAGGTCGCGCGTCGCGCCCACGGTCATGGTCGCGGCCTTGGTGTAGGTCACCGCCTTGGTCTCGTAGACCCCGGCCGAATTCAGCGCGGTGCGGTTCTCCGTCACCACCGAAGTGGAGACGTCGAAGCTGCGCAGCATCGCCTCGCTGCCTTCCTTGCTGGCGACGATGACCTTAGAGCCGTCGACGACGATGCCCGAAATGGTGTCGTTCTCGGCGCTGCCGAACTGGGTGGTGAACAGCGCCTTGGGCGTCCCGGTGATGTCGGCGGCGAAGGCGGTCAGGTAGTTGTCGTAGCCGCCGTTCGAGGCCGAGCCCGTCGCGCCCGGCAGGTCAGACTTGGTGCGGCCGGCGACGTAGACGACGCCGTCCTGGCCGAAGGCGACGGCCGTGGCCTCGTCCTCCTGCAGCGCGCCGCGGCGGACCGTCCAGGTCTCGTCGCCGTTGGCGTCGTACAACGACACGAAGCTGTCGCTGACCGTCCCGTTGCTGTCGGAATTGATCGGGCCGGTGGTGACGCCGGTCAGCGTGCCCGACACCGAGCCGGCCACGGCCACCTTGCCGTCGCTGGACACCGCGATCGAATAGCCCGTGGCGGTGTCGGCCGCGCCCAGGCTGCGGGCGTAGAGCAGCTTGCCGGCGGAATCGTACTTCAGCAGGGCGACGTCCTGGTCGCCCTTGATGGTCTGGCTTTCGACGCTCTTTTCGACGTCGGCCAGCACGTAGATCGAGCCGTCGGGGCCGGTGACGGTCTTGTGGACCTTCGAGACCGTGCCCTCCAGCGTGTCGGAGAACACCTTGGTTCCGGCCGTGGTGGTCGTGCCCGCCCCGTACTTGGTCAGGGTGTTCTCGATGACGGCGTCGTCGGTCTTGCTGTCGTCGTCGGGATCGGGGTCGCCGGCCTCGGTCGTGATGTAGACGGCCGGCTTGGACGCCGAGGCGGTGAAGTTCAGCTTCTCGATGGAATCGCCGCGGATGCGCAGGGCGAAGTCGTCGCCCGTGGCCGGCAGCTTCACCGTCTGGCCGTTGACCGTGGTGGTGCGCGCCACGCCCGCAGTGCGCTCGACGGCGAAGGTGGTGTTGTAGCCCGCGGCCTGGAGCTTGCTGTTGAAGAAGGTGACCACGTTGGACATCGTCCGCGGCGTAGAGCCCATCTCCGACAGGTCCATCTTCAGCGTCGTCGTCTCGCCGAACTTGGTCACGGCCATGTCGAAGCTGACGTCGCCCTTGAACTGCGGAACCTCGTCGTCGACCTGGCCGGTGTAGAGGGTGCTGGTGACGTAGCCGTAGACGTTCTTGGGAATGCCGACGGTCGACTTGTCGGTCGTCATCGCCGCGCCCGTGGTCAGGCGCATGTTCTCGCCGTTCAGGTTCTGAACGTAGTTGGTCAGCTCGGTCAGCCCCTTGGTCATCGCCGTCTGCAGGCGCTTGATCTCGCTGTCGGAGACGTTCTTGCCGCTGGCCTGGTTGGCGATCGCCGTCAGGGTGTTCAGCGCCTGATAGGCGGTGAACAGCTTCTTGTAGTCGCCCGAAATGCCCGGCGAGGCGGCCTCGGCGGCGCCCTCGTCGATGAACTTGCGGCCGTTCAGGGCCGACTTCACCAGGTCGCTGGCCTCGGTGGTCACCGTGGTCCAGGGCGCGGCGGGAATGGCTTTCTTGCTCGACGAGGACGAGGTCGTTCCCGTGGTCGTCGTCGTGGACGTGCTGGCGCCCGTCAGGCCGACCTTGGCCTGATAGTAGCTGAGCAACGAACTGGTGTCGAAAGTGATCACAACAGCTTCCACGGAAGGCGCAATGCGCCACACAGCGGCAATCTACGGTTATGAACGCTGACGTTTCGTTAAGACGTGTAAATGAGGCCGCGCGAACGCGGCCCGCGAGCC
Source organism: Caulobacter sp. (assembly GCA_047607095.1). Taxonomy (GTDB): domain Bacteria; phylum Pseudomonadota; class Alphaproteobacteria; order Caulobacterales; family Caulobacteraceae; genus Caulobacter. The sequence continues at coordinate 12,692 of JASGDR010000467.1, read as the reverse complement.
CGCCCCTTCAGGCGGCGATCAGGTGAGCGTCGCTGAGCGAGCGCCGGGCTTCTTCGCGCAGGCCCGCCCATTCCTCGGCCAGGATGCCCAGCAGCACCACGTCGCGCGGTTCGCCGTTCTTCAGCACGTGGCCGCGCAGATAGCCCTCGCGGCGGAACCCGGAGGCAGACTGAGCCTTCAGGGCCGCGTCGTTGTCGGCCATGACCTCGGCGAACACCTTGTGCAGGCCCAGTTCGCCGAAGGCCCGATCCAGACCCAGGACCTGGGCCGCGCGCCCCACCCCGCGCCGACGGGCGTCGGCCGCGCCGACGAACCAGTTCCAACCCGCCCGGCGATGATGCGACAAAAGGCCCGTCAGGGTCAGCAGGCCGGCCGGCGCGCCCTCGCGGGCGATCATCCAGCCGCGCATGTCGGGATCCTTGCGCAGCGACTCGAACCAGGCGGCGTGCGCGTCGCGGCTGGGGAACGCGGCGTCGGACATCCAGCGGTCGACCTCGGGCTCGGCGCGCCATTGAAACAGCACCGCCTCGTCTTCGTCCTTCAAGTCCCGCAGTTCGATCATGCCGTGCGAATCCCCTAGCGTCGCGACGGATAGAGTAACCACGCAAAAAACGCCGGCCTAGGGAAAGACCGGCGTTTGTTATGACAATTACGTAGGGTGAGCGTCAGCTGCCGCCGCCGAAGAGCGACAGGATGATCTGCGGAGCGCTGTTGGCGATCGACAGCGCCTGCGCGCCCAGCTGCTGCTTGACCTGAAGGGCCTGCAGGCGGGCGCTTTCCTTGGCCATGTCGGCGTCGACCAGATTGCCTACGCCCGTCTCCAGCACGTCGGACAGCTTGGAGACGAAGGTGTTGTGGGCGTCGATCTGCTTGGCCTGCGAACCGATCGAGCCGACGGCCTGGTTGACCGCCGAGATGGTCGAGTCCAGCCGGGTCAGCACGGCCGTGGCCTGGGTCAGGGTGGCGATGCTGTCGTTGGCGGCCAGGCTGTTGATCGGGCTGCCCAGCGACAGGGTCTGCAGGTTCAGCGAGATCACGGTCTGGGCGTCGGCGTCGGCCAGGAAGGTGATGGCGGCGGTCTGGCTGCCGTTGAGGATGTTGGCGCCGTCGAAGGTGGCGCTGTTGACCACCTGGGTCAGGTTGCTCAGCAGCCCCTGGAAGTCGGCGTCCAGCGCCTTGCGGGCCGAGGTCGACAGCGAGCTGTCCTTGGCCGCGACGACCTTCTCGCGCATCTGGGTGAGCAGGTCCGAGACCGACTCCCCGGCGGTGAGGGCCACGTCCGCGATCGAGGTGGCGCGATCCAGGCTCATCTTGACCGAGGCCAGGGCCGAGCGGTCGGCCTGCTGGTCCTGGGCGATCGACCAGACCGCCGCGTTGTCCTTCGCGCCGGAGATCGCAAGGCCGGTGTTGATGCGGGTCTGGACGCCCTGCATCTCGTCGTTGGTCTTGTTCAGATTCTGCAGGGCGATCAGCGCAGGCTGATTGGTGTTCACGCTCAGCGTCATCACGATCTCCGAACGGCGTTCTCGCCGACTTACGAGGGAGCTCGGTACGCGATTCGGCGGCCGAGCAGGATCGACCGTGAAATTGCCGCTGCGGGAGTAAGAATATGGTTAACGCGCGTAAACCATAACGCGCCTGCGACGTCGCGCCGCAAGCGTTCCGAAAAAGCCCTTACTCTACAAGGACTTCGAGCGAACAGACCCTCAGGTCAGGCCGTCGTAGATCTTGCCGGGGCCGTAGGACGCGGCGTCCTTGAACCTCAGCACGTCCTCGCGCGGGTACTGCTTGAGCGTTTCACCGGTGCGCCGATCCACCGTCTTGTAGACGTAGATCCCGCTGTCGATGTCCTCCTCGATCACCAGGCGCAGGTCGCCGGGCTGAGGACCGTCGTCGACCTTCTGCGCGGCGGCGGTCGAAGCGCCCTTGCGGGCCTCGGACTTGCCGGCGTCGGAAACGGCGACGCCGTCCGAGGCCAGGCCTTGGACGGTGGACGAAATCATCGGGTTTTGCGCGGCCAACTCTTGAATTTGAGCCGTCAGCGCGGCCTTGCTTTCCATCTCTCCTATCGCCGCCGGTCAGGACGGCGCCTCTGCTATCCCCTCCCCGGCCTAGGCCGAAGGAAAGGCGGGGACGGCCCGCGAGGACCGCCCCCTGCTCGTTCCTTATCGGAACAGGCTCAGGACCGTGCCGGTCGACTGGTTGGCGATCGAGAGCGCCTGGATGCCCAGCTGCTGCTTGGTTTGCAGGGCTTGGAGCTTGGCGCTTTCCTTGGCCAGATCGGCGTCGACCAGGTTGCCCACGCCCGCGTCGAGGCTGTCTTGCAGCTTGCCGACGAAGGTCAGGTGGGTGTCGAGGCCCGTCGAGCTGGTGCCCAGCGAAGCCAGCTTGTTGGTCGTCGTCTGCAGGGCCGTGTCGATGGTCGAAATCATCGTCTTGGCCGCAGCGGCGTCCGCGAAGGTGGTGCCGGTGCTCAGGCCGATACCGGCCAGAGACAGGGTCTTGGAGTTCACCGTGATCGAGGTGCCGTCCGAGTTGGCCAGGAAGCTGAGCTTCGTGGTCGAACCGTCGATGATGCTGGCGCCGTTGAACTTGGCGTTGGTCACGGCCTTGGTGATCTGGTCGCGCAGCGACGTGAAGTCGGATTGCAGCGCGTTGAACGAAGCGGTGTTCAGCGAGGTGTCGGAAGCGGCCAGAGCCTTTTCCTTCATCTTGCCCAGCAGGTCGGTGACGGTGTCGCCGGCGGCCAGAGCGACGTCGATGGTGGACTGACCGCGTTGCAGCGAGTCCTTCACGGCGTTCATCGAGGAAGCGGTGGCCGACTGGTTCTTGGCGGTAGCCCAGATGGCGCCGTTGTCCTTGGCCGAAGCGATCTTCTTGCCGGTGTTGATGCGTTGTTGCGTGACGCTGAGCTCGCTGTTGGTCGAGTTCAGGTTTTGCAGGGCGATCATCGCGCCCGAGTTCGTGTTGATGCTGTTCAGCGCCATAACGAATAGGTCCTATTTCAGGGTGTCCGGCGTCATTTTGACTGCCGAGAGCATTTTGCTCGCTGAACTAGGAAGCAATGACCGGGCCAATCCTGCCCACCCGGCGAAATTTTTTAAATCATTGAAATTGCTGCGTTATATGTTCGTTTAGGACGTTGCAGACCGGCAATTTCTGCCGATCCGGAGCCACATCCGGCAAAAATTGCCGGGCAGGTTTCAGCAGATGCGACCGTTTTGCCCATCCGAAAATCGACCGCCGATCCACCGAAATGCGGGAGCCGGAAAAAGAAAACGCCGGGCGATCTTGCGATCGCCCGGCGCTTGGTCGCCGCCTTGGCGCTTCTTCGATCAGCCCTTGAACAGGGACAGGATCGACTGGGGCGCCTGGTTGGCGATGGACAGTGCCTGCACGCCCAGCTGCTGCTTGGTTTGCAGCGACTGCAGCTTGGCGCTTTCCTTGGCCATGTCCGCATCGACGAGGTTGCCGACACCGGCGTCCAGGCTGTCCTGCAGCTTGCCCATGAAGGTCAAGTGCATGTCCAGGCCGACCGAGTTGGTGCCGAGCGAGGCCAGCTTGTTGGTCGTCGTGGTCAGGGCCGTGTCGATGGTGGAGATCATCGTCTTGGCCGCCGCGGCGTCCGCGAAGGTCGTCGCCGCCGACAGACCGATGCCCGTGAGGGACAGGGTCCGCGAGGTGACGGTGAACGCCGAGCCCGTTTCGTTCGCCAGGAATTCCAGCTTGGTGGTCGAACCGTCCACCACGCTGGCGCCGTTGAACTTGGCGTTGGTCACGGCCTTGGTGATCTGGTCACGCAGGGACGTGAAGTCAGCCTGAAGGGCGTTGAACGAGGCGGTGTTGAGCGAGGTGTCGGAAGCGGCCAGAGCCTTTTCCTTCATCTTGCCCAGCAGATCGGTGACGGTGTCGCCTGCAGCCAGAGCAACATCGATCGTCGATTGGCCGCGCTGGAGAGAATCCTTCACGGCGTTCAACGAGCTCGACGTCGCGCTCTGCATTTCAGCCATCGACCAGATCGCGCCGTTGTCCTTAGCGCTCGAGATCTTCTTGCCGGTGTTGATGCGTTGCTGGGTGGTGGTCAGCTCCGAGTTGGTGGCGTTCAGGTTCTGCAGCGCGATCATCGCGCCGGCATTGGTGTTGATGGAGTTGGCGATCATTGGAAACCTACCGTTTTGGTGGAGAGCCCCGGCGTTTTGCCGGTCGGGCGTTTTGCCCGCGGGAACCATCGCAAACGGCGGGCCAGCTCAGGCCAGATCGCAACACATTGAAATCAAAGGAAATTAGATAATGTCGGACCGGAAACGAAACCGCCCGGCGAATGCAACATTCGCCGGGCGGCAGGTTTTTCCGAAGAGAGGCGGCAATCGGCGCCGAGCTGCGCCGTAAGGGGTGGATCAGGCCGCTTCGGCGCGGCCGGCCAACCCCTGCATGATCATGCGGTTGATCTCGATCAGAGGCTCGAAGTCCTCTTCCTTGCGCATCACCAGGCTGGAGTGACGGCTGACCCAGAGGCTCAGCGAGATGATGCTCGCGCGCAGCTCCTTGGGCATGGTGTTTTCCGGCAGCGAGCAATCGGTCGCCAGCGCCGACCAGACGCGACGATTCCAGTCCAGAGCGTGGATACGCTTCTGGATGTCGCCATCCTCGGCTTCCGAAGCCTCCATGAGGGCCCGAGTCACCTGTCCGAACAGGCGGTACTCGACCTCACGCGGATTCTCAGTCCTGGTCGCCGCCTGTTGGTAGGCCCGAAGAGACATTCCCCAACCTCTCGTCTTCGTAATCGATCAGCTTACGGCTCAGCATGAGCGCCTTGTAGTATTCACGCGCCATGACGTGTTTCGAGATCGCGATGCAGTCGGCCAGAACGGCCGCGTTGCGCACCACGCCCATGAACTCGGTCAGGCGGGTGGCGAACTCGTCGTAGTATTTCTCGGCCCCGGCCTCTTCCAGGTACATCATCATGACCGGGAAGTAGATGCGGCGCGACGGCGTGGTGACCTGGTCGGGCTGCATGATGTCCTTCTCACGCAGCACCGAGGCCTTGTTCTGGAGGACCAGCACGCCGCGACGATCGCCGTTCTGCACGACCGCCCCGTTCAACACGAATTTCTCGCCGGGCTTCAGCGACAGCTTCAAAGGCACTTTTGGCCGCTCCTTTCCATCGCTGCGCCCGTCCGCCGTCTTGGCGGTTCGCCGGAATGGCGTTCAATCGGACCCTAGGTCGCCGTGGGTTAACGCCTTGTTGCCGACGGCGCGACCGTAAGTCGCAGCTTAGGACTCAATTAAGCATACTCGCCCAGAGGATGAAGCCATCCAATCGCCCAAGGTGGTCGCATGTCCCGCAATCTCGGCTTCGGAATCTCGGCCGCCGCCCTCGCAGCGGCCGAAGAAGCGATGGGCGAAGGCGTTCACCTGGGCCTTCGGGCCGAACAGCTGGGTGATTCCGCCTCGTCCGATTCGATCGCGCGCCTGAACCTCGAGGCCCGCGCCGTCGGCGACCACGACAGCGTCAAGCTGCTCAACCGCGCCATCGTCGCCGTGCAGCAGGGCGACTACGCGCGGGCGGAAAAGAACGCCCTGAAGGCCCTCAAGAAGAACGAGCGCACGGGCGTGGCCTGGCACGTGCTGGCCGTCGCGCGCGAAAAGCTCGGCGACTTCGCCTCGTCCATGCAGTGCTACGAGGCGGCCCTGCAGCTGCTGCCCAGCCAGGGCCTGGTCGCCGGCGACCTCGGCCGCCTGGCCTTCCGTCTGGAAATGCCCGACATCGCCGCCAAGCTGTTCATGCACTACCTGAAGGAACGGCCCGGCGACCTCGAAGGCGTCAACAATCTGGCCTGCGCCCTGCGCGACCTGAACCAGGAACCGGCGGCGATCGACGTCCTGAAGCCCGCCATCCAGGCCAATCCCGAAGTGCCGGCGCTGTGGAACACGCTGGGCACGGTGATGTGCAGCATGGGCGAGGGCCGCACCGCCCTCACCTTCTTCGACGAGGCGCTGCGCCTGTCGCCCGGCTTCGGCAAGGGCCACCACAACCGCGCCTTCGCCCGCCTGGACCTGGGCGACGTCGAAGGCGCCCTGGCCGACTGCGAAGCCGGCATCGCCGCCGCCGAGTCGGTCGAGGACCTGGCGACCATGCGTTTCGCCCGATCCACGATCCTGCTGGCCCTGGGCCGCGTGGCCGAGGGCTGGGAAGCCTATCGGGTCCGCCTGTCGCACGAACTGCCCGGCGCGCCGCACTATCCGATGCCCGTCCGCGCCTGGGAGCCCGGCGAGGATCTGGCCGGCAAGCGCCTGCTGGTCCTGGCCGAGCAGGGCCTGGGCGACGAGGTGATGTTCGCCAACACCCTGCCCGACGTGATCGAGGCGCTGGGCCCGGAAGGCGCCCTGTCGGTGGTGGTCGAGCGCCGCCTGGTTCCGCTGTTCGAGCGCTCGTTCCCGAACGTTCAGGTCGGCGTCCACCGCACGGTCGCCTATCAGGGCCGCACCTACCGCAACGCGCCCTTCATCGAGGACTGGTCGAAGATCGACTGCTGGGTCCCTATGGCTTCGCTTCTGGAGACCTTCCGCCCCACGGCGGAGGCGTTCCCGCCCCGCGAGCGCTTCCTGACGCCCGATCCGGCCCGCGTCGCCCACTGGAAGACGGTGCTGGAAAGCGCCCCGCCCGGCCCCAAGGTCGGCCTGCTGTGGAAGAGCCTGCGCCTCAACGCCGAGCGCGCCCGCCAGTTCTCGCCGTTCGAGCTGTGGGAGCCGGTTCTGAAGACGCCCGGGATCTCGTTCGTGAACCTGCAGTACGGCGATTGCGACGAGGAGATCGCCTACGCCCGCGACCACCTGGGCGTCGAGATCTGGACCCCGCCGGGCATCGACCTGAAGCAGGACCTCGACGACGTGGCCGCCCTCTCCTGCGCGCTGGACCTGACGCTGGGCTTCGCCAACGCCACCATCAACCTGGCCGGCGCCTGCGGCGCGCCGATCTGGCTGCTGACCGGCGCGGCCGCCTGGACCCGCATGGGGACCGACCATTATCCCTGGTACCCCCAGGCCCGCTGCTTCATCGCGCCGAACTACGACGACTGGCGGCCGATCATGGCGCAGGTGTCGGAAGCCCTGGGCGAGTTCGCGGGCTGAACGCGACCAGCTGAGCCGCAGGAACGACGGGCGCCGGGGCGGGTTTGATTCCGTGACGAGCGGCGATCGCGCCGCTCTCCCAGGAGACCCGCCATGCCCGCGGAAACCGACTTCGAAGCCCAGGATGTCGCCGAGGTTCTGGACGAGACCAACCTGACCGACGACGGCGAAGACATCGCCAATTTCGACGAGATCGAAGACGTCTACGACGTCACCCAGGCCGAGGACGACGCCTCGGAAGACGACGAGGACTTCGACCTCATCGACGAATCCGAGCTCGTGGACATCGACGACGAACTGGAAGCCAGCCGCGACGACGAGGGCCTGGACGTCGAACGCGAGCCTCTGGATCCGGTCGGCGGCGGCCTGTCGGACGAGGACCTGGTCTCCGACGACGACGAAGAGCCCTCCGACTACGAGTCGACCCGTCTGGCCGACGACGACATCGAGGCCCTGGGCTACGACAAGCGCCGCTGACGATCGATCCGTTCTAGCCGCGCCGGCCGCGCGGCCGCATGATCGCCGGCCAGTTTCCGGCCAGGGAGAGCCCGCATGTCCGATCCGAAGCCCGACGACGCCCCAGAGGACGCTCCGGAAGACGCCGAAAACCTCGACGAGCAACTGGAGGAAGGCCTGGAAGAGAGCTTTCCGGCCAGCGATCCGCCGTCGGTGGCCCGCCGTCATCGCCAGCCGCCGCAGAACCCGGCTTGATCCGGAAGACCGATGCTCTGTAGGTTAGACTGACGTTTTGAACACTTGTTCGAGGCGCGCCCGATCCGAAAGGGCGCGCCGTCAGGAACCCAGATGAGCCAGCGCTTCGAAGGCACCGCCGACTACGTCGCCACCGAGGACCTCAAGGTCGCCGTCAACGCCGCCGTGGCGCTGGAACGCCCGCTGCTGATCAAGGGCGAGCCCGGCACCGGCAAGACCGTGCTGGCCTACGAAGTGGCCAAGGCCATGAACGCCCCGCTGCTGACCTGGCACATCAAGTCGACGACCAAGGCCCAGCAGGGCCTCTATGAGTACGACGCCGTCACCCGCCTGCGTGACAGCCAGCTGGGCGACGAGCGCGTCAAGGACGTGAAGAACTACATCAAGAAGGGCAAGCTCTGGGAGGCGTTCGAGAGCGAGACGCGCCCGGTGCTGCTGATCGACGAGATCGACAAGGCCGACATCGAGTTCCCGAACGACCTCCTGCAGGAGCTCGATCGCATGGAGTTCTTCGTCTACGAGACCGGCGAGACCATCAAGGCCAAGGTGCGGCCGGTGATGATCATCACCTCGAACAACGAAAAGGAGCTGCCGGACGCCTTCCTGCGCCGCTGCTTCTTCCACTACATCCGCTTCCCGGAAGAGGCGACGATGCAGGCCATCGTCGACGTGCACTTCCCGGGCATCAAGCAGAAGCTGGTCTCCGAGGCGCTGCGCATCTTCTACGACATGCGCAAGGTGCCGGGCCTGAAGAAGAAGCCCTCGACCTCGGAACTGCTGGACTGGCTCAAGCTGCTGCTCGTCGAGGACATCGACGAGAAGGTGTTGCGCGAGAAGGATCCGACCAAGCTGATCCCGCCGCTGCACGGGGCCCTGCTGAAGAACGAGCAGGACGTGCACCTGTTCGAGCGCCTGGCCTTCCTGGCCCGTCGCGAAGGCGGCGCGCGGCCCGGGCAGTAGGGCCGGTCGGCGCGCCAAGGCGCCGTTACCACGATTTCATTGGACGCGGATCGCCGACCCGCACACTTTCGCGCCGAACGCGAAGGACCCCATCTATGCGCCTCATCCTCGTCCTGGCCGCCGGCGCCGCCGCCCTGGCCGCCTGCTCGCCGGTCGTCTCGGTGAAGACCGAAAAGCACGAGCGCGTGGTCCACAAGCGCGAGCCGCTGCGAGCCATCTCGCGGCTGGACTGCCCAGAGAAGCAAGGCGGCCTGCGGCGGGTGAGCGTCGCTCCCGACGGCCGTTCGTGCCAATACGCCGGCGACCAGGCCGAGGTCAGCCTGCGGCTGATCGACTTCCAGAACAACGACGCCGAGACCGCCCTCGCCCCGATCGAGGCCGAGCTGAAAACCCTGATGCCGCAGCTGAAACCGCCGGTCGCCCCGGCGCCGCCGAACGGCAAGAACGCCGCGCACATCAAGCTGCCCGGCCTGAGCATCGACGCCCGCGACGAAGGCGCCGACATCCGCATCGGCGGCATGACCATCAACGCCAACGACGGCGAGGCCCAGGTGCGGGTGACCAAGAACGTCACCGACGGCGGCAAGACCACCAAGGTCGAGGAGCGCAAGGACGGCGGCCACGAAAGCCGCACCGTGCAGGTCAGCTCCAGCGACGACGGAGACGGCGACGTCTCGATCCACGCCAACGACGACGGCGCGGTGATCCAGCAGCGCAAGAAGGCCAAGGACGGCGTGCGCGCCACCCTGGTCCTGGCCAGCGACAAGGCTCCGACCGGCTATCACCTGGCCGGCTACGAGGCGCGGGGCCCGCAGGGCGGCCCCCTCGCCGTCGCCATCGTCAAGGCCAAGCGCCGCGACAGCGAGGACGGCGACCTGTTCAAGGCGATGAAGGCCCTGGTGCGCCACAACGTCGGGGGCTGACGCTTTAAGGAACCTCCCCCACAGGGGGAGCTTTTCAGATCGGCGTCACTTCCATGACCTTGTAGGTCAGCGGCCGGCCGTCCTCGTCGGTGACGGTGACGTATTCGCCGACGGCGAAGCGGTGCTGGCCCAGGCGGTGCACGGGCTCGTCGTCGATCTGGTCGTCCTCGTCGTAGTCGAAGAACCAGCGCTCGCCCCGGCGGGCCAGGCGGCCGTCGGCGGCGTCTTCGTCCGGGGCGAAGCGACGCACCGCGCAGTCCTTCTTCGCCTTGGCGTACTCGGCCTCGTCCAGGTGGCCGTCGTCGGTCAGCGGCGCGGTCAGGGCGTAGCCGCGATGGTCGTCGCCGCCGGCGAACTCGGTGCCCGGATTGCGGGCCAGACGCATGACGATGCGCGAGAGGGACATGAACTGCCTCCTTCTTGTTGGTTGGAAACTCAGTGCGACAGGAAGAGCGAAGGCCCGTCGGCGTTCAGCAGGCTGCGGGTCGTGCCGCCGAAGATGAACTCCTGCAGGCGCGGGTGGCCGAAGGCGCCGGCGACCAGCACCTCGGCCCCCTCCTCGCGCGCGGCTTCCAGCAGCAGCCTGGCCGCGTCGTGCGCGCCGTCCAGCACCCGCACCTGGGCGGCGACGCCCCGGGCGGCCAGGAAGTCGACCATGCGGGCCAGCTCGAAGCTGCGCGACGAAGCGGCCGGCGCGCCGGCCACCACCACCCGCGAGGCCTTCTGCAGCAGCGGCAGGGCCGTGCGCAGGGCCCGACTGGCCTCCTTGCCGCCGTCCCAGGCGACCAGAGCCGTGCCGCCTACCTTGAGGCCCGGACGCGCCACGACCACGGGCCGCTGCTCGTCGGCGATCATCTGCTGGAAGGCTTCGGCCAGAGGCCCCTTGCCGCGGGCGGCCGCGTCGTCGAACACGATCACGTCCGACAGCCGGCATTCCATGGCCAGCCCCGCCCAGACCGGCGACTCCAGGGTGGTGACGCGGGCGCGCGGATAGCCGACCGTCGCGACCAGGGCCTCGACCGCGTGGGCGCCCTCGATGGCGGCCTCCTTCAAGCTTTCCAGCGCGGTGACCTGCACCCCGCCCATGAAGCCCTCGCCCATCCACGGCATCAGGTCGGCCACGTCGGCCGGGGCGTGGATGGCCGCCAGTTCGGCGTCGAAGGCGGCGGCCAGTTCGGCCGCGGCCCGCAGAACCCCTTCGTCGGACTTGGCTCCGGCCAGCGGCGCCATGATTCTCGCCCAGCTCATGATCGGTCCTCCAAAATCCCAGACGCGTTGCGCTTTCTGACAAAACGCATTTCCACAGGCGTCGGGCCGGGCCATCATTGATCTTCATCAAGCGATGCGGCACTCAAACCACCTTCACCGTGAGGAACGATCTCGTGGCCAAAGGGCTGCATAAAGGCCCGCCAAGGGCATGGCAGCGGATGCTTTCGGGCCGCCGGCTGGACCTGCTCGACCCCTCGCCGATGGATATCGAGATCGAGGACATCGCCCACGGCCTGGCGCGCGTGGCCCGCTGGAACGGCCAGACGATCGGCGATCACGGCTTCTCGGTGGCCCAGCACAGCCTGGTGGTCGAGGAGATCGCCGCCCACATCAAGCCCGATCTCGAGCCGCGCTGGCGCCTGGCCGCTCTGCTGCACGACGCCTCCGAATACGTGATCGGCGACATGATCAGCCCGTTCAAGGCGGCGCTGGGCGTGTCGTACAAGGACTTCGAAGCCCGGCTGGAGGACGCGATCCACATCCGCTTCGGCCTGCCCCCCAAGACCCCCGCCCCGGTCAAGAAGCTGATCAAGCAGGCCGACCGCGCCTGCGCCTTCTTCGAGGCGACCCAACTGGCCGGGTTCGAGCACGGCGAGTCGCTGGCCATCTTCGGCGCGCCTCCGGCGGGCTACGACCTGAAGATCACGCCGCTGCCGCCGTTCGAGGCCCAGGCCCGCTACGTCCAGCGCTTCCACGTGCTGTCGAAGGCCGCCGGTTACGAGTCGGCCCCAGGCGCCGCGTTCGAGACGGAATGAGCGGTCCGGGCGCCTCATCCGCGGTCGTCATCGGCCTGTCTGCCGTGGTCGCGGCCGTGCGCGACGGCGAGGTCGTGGTCCTGACCGTTCGTCCGCACGACGCGGTGACCGACGTGGCCTCGCCCCTGCCCGGCCTGCCGTTCGGCCCGTTCGACCCCGAGGGCCACCGCACCTTCGAACTGGCCCTGCGCGCCTTCGTGACCGAGCAGACCCGCTTCCAGCTGGGCTATGTCGAGCAGCTCTACACCTTCGGCGACAAGGGCCGCGACGCCCCGCGGGCCGAGGTCGGCGCCGGCGCGGCGCGCGTGGTTTCGATCGGCTATCTGGGCCTGACGCCCAAGGCCACCGACACCCAGGCTCCCGACACCGTCTGGGCCCCGTGGACGCGGTTCTTCCCCTGGGAGGACTGGCGCGCCGGCCGTCCCGCCCTGCTCGACGAGGCCATAGCCCCCGCCCTGCGCCGCTGGGCGGGCGACGACGCCGACCGCCTGGCCCGCGCCCGCCTGGCCTTCGCCCTCGACGGCGCGCCATGGAACGAGGAACGCGTGCTGGAGCGCTACGAGCTGCTCTACGAGGCGGGCCTGGCGCCGGAGGCCGCCCGCGACCGGGCCCGCGCCGACGGCCACGACCCGGCCGAGCCCGAGGCCCTGTCGGCGGCCCTGGGCGAGCCGATGATCTCCGACCACCGGCGGATCCTGGCCACCGGCCTTTCCCGCCTGCGCGGCAAGATCAAGTACCGCCCGGTGGCGTTCGAGCTGATGCCCGCCGAGTTCACCCTCTCGGCCCTGCAGCGCACGGTCGAGGCCATCGCCGGGGTGCCGCTGCACAAGCAGAACTTCCGCCGCGTGGTCGAGCGCGAGGATCTGGTCGAGGGCCTTGGCCGCCTGGACAGCGAAACCGGCGGGCGCCCCGCCGAACTCTTCCGCTTCCGGAGAGAGATCCT
>JASGDR010000466.1:0-7414 GCA_047607095.1 Caulobacter sp. | reverse complement strand
CGTCCTTGAAGAACTGGATCAGTGTGCCGGGCTCGGGACCCTCGTACAGGATCTTGGCCTTGCCTTCGTAGATCTTCTTGCGACGGGTCATGGCTCTCGTCGAGGCCCTTCCTGCGAATAAGCGCGCCGCCCAAGCCCGGTAAGGACTCCTGGAGAAACGAAAAGCGCGCGCGGCGGATAGCTGCGCGCGGCGTTCGACTCAAGGCCGCTCACTGAAAAATGTCCGTTGGAACCTACTCGAACGCGGCCTTTGGCGCAAACGCGGCCTGCCATCGTGGTAAACCTTCGCCCTGCGGCGTCGCGGGCGATTGCCCCCCGCCTCGCCACGGGATATGGAGCCGCCACAAGAAGCACTTCGCCATGCGGACACCCTCTGTTCGCACGGGACGAAACCGATCTACTCTCTTACACTGGATCGTCGCTGCACCGCCTTGGGGTTGCACCCTGTCGGCGGAGACGGTTCGGAAAACTTGGGGCTTTCATGACGACCTTCGACGACCGCGAACAGGCTTTCGAACGCAAGTTCGCGAACGACCAGGAGCTGGAGTTCAAGGCTACCGCGCGCCGCAACCGCCTGCTGGGCGAGTGGGCCGCCGGCCTGATGGGCCTGGCCACGGTCGACGAATACGCCCGCGCCGTCGTGAAGTCGGACTTCGAGCAGCCCGGCGACGACGACGTGTTCCGCAAGGTCTTCGAAGACCTGAAGGGCTCGGGCGTCTCGGTGTCCGAGGGCGAGGTCCGCATGAAGATGGCCGAACTGCTGGCCTTCGCCCGCGAGCAGATCCGCTCGGGCGAATAAGCCGCGCCGCCTTCCGGGGCGAAGAAGACCAAGAGGCCCGGCCCGGTTCGCACCGGCCGGGCCTTTTGATTCTCGTCGGTCGACGCTGTGCGAAATCGCACGGCGCGCCCGGCGGCGAGCGCCATAGGGTCGCGGCCGGACATCGGGGCGGCGCGAGAGGCGACCGCTAGGGTTCGGGGGAAACGACATGGCGGACGATATCGAGGTGTGCGGCGAGACGGCGGTTGCGGTCCGGCTGGTCGTCGGACGGTTGGGCATGCCCGGCGCGCCGATCCTGCAACTGGAGCTGCAGATCGACGGCGACGGCGTGGGCGGCGTGGCCGAGATCAATCAGGCGGTGATCGGCGGCCGGCATCGGTTCGACGTGTCGGGCCAGGTCGCCCAGACCGAGCAGGGCAGGCAGATCTCGCTGAGCGGCCAGTTCACGCCCGCCGGCCAGCCGCCGGCCGATTTTACCGCCGTGCTGTCGGTGGGCGACGACTGGAGCGGCGCGGGCCGCTTCGACTATCTCCAGACCCATGTCCAGAACGTGCCGGTGAAGGCCCAAGGGTAGGGATCCTAGAGCCAGGCCCTCAGCGCCAGCCACGCCGCGCGCTTGTCCTCGAAGCCCATCGCCGCATGGGCCGGACTGGACGAGGGCAGGGGGACCAGGGCCAGGCCGGACCCTGCCAGCAGCTTCGTCCCGGCCTTGGCGGCCGCGCCGCCATTGAAGGCGACGGCCCGCAGGCGGGGCAGGGCCGCGATCAGGCCCGGAAGGTCGTTGTCGGCGGCGTCCTTGATGGCCGTGTCCAGGCTGCCGGGGCGCACGGCCTCGGCGTGCACGTCCCACAGGCCCACGCCCGCCGCCAGCAGCGCCGCGAGGCGGGCCTCGTAGGGCAGGGAGGCGAGGTCGCGGTCGATCACGGCCCCCATCAGCCGCCAGAAGCCGTTGCGGGGATGGCCGTAATACCGCGCCGCCGCCAGCGAGGCGTCGCCGGGCAGGCTGCCCAGCACCAGCAGGCGCACGTCCGGATCGACGATCGGCGGAAAACCGCGCTTGCGGGCTTCGCCGCTCACGCCTGGCCCATCACGCTTGGCGGGGCGTGCCGGAGGGCGGGCTGTCCTTCAGCCAGCCGGTCACCATCAGCCGCGGCGCGCCGGCATAGGGCGCGACCGGCGCCACCGAGTGCTGCCGGGGCACCCTGAAGATGGTCATGACGTTGAAGGCCGGGGCGTAGCCGCGCTCGATGTCGCCCTCGGCGTCATGGAACAGCAGCTGGCCGCCCCAGTCGCTGCGCCACTCGCGCGTCAGGCTGATGGTGTAGGCCGCCCGCCGATCGCCCTCGCCGGTGTCGTCATGGCGGGTCAGGAAGTCGCCGGGCCGATAGAGCGTGGCCTGGGCGTCCAGCTTGGTGATGCCCGGCTCGCCGGTCACCGCGGCGCCGAAGGCGATCATCTCGGGACTGTTGAGGAAGTCGGTCAGGTCGTGGATCGGGTGACCCTTGTCGCGGCCCGTCAGGTAGGCGTTGATCATCGGATAGCCGAGATAGACGTAGGCGAAGCCGTTGCGGGCCCGCAGGGTGGCGGCCTTCAGCTTCTCGCCGACCCCGGCCGCGCCCAGCTTCTGGATGGTCGCCCGGTCCAGCACCTCGGCCTTGCCGGTCTCGGTGGAGCAGATGACGTCCCAGTTCATGCCCTGTTCGAGCATGCGCGCCAGGACGTCGGCCGTCGCCGGCTCGAAGATCCCGGGGATCCGCACCATGCCGTCGCGTGCATAGGCGGCCGCGAAAGCCGCCGGATCCAGCGCCGGGTTCAGACGGAGGATCGGCGGCTCGCTCAACGGGGTCAGGCCTGTTCGCCGAAGACGCGCTTGAAGATCACGTCGACGTTCTTGGTGTGGTAGCCGAGGTCGAACAGCTCCTCGAGCTCGACGTCGGTCAGGGCCTTGGAGACCACCGGATCGGCTTTGAGGAAGTCGAGGAAGCGACCTTCGCCGCGCCACACCTTCATGGCGTTGCCCTGCACGGCGGCGTAGGCGTCTTCGCGCGACACGTCCTTGTGCGTCAGGGCCAGCATGACCCGCTGCGAGAACACCAGGCCCCCGAGCTTGTCGAGGTTCTTGGCCATGTTGTCGGGATAGATGTTGAAGCGCTCGATCACGCCGGCCAGACGGCGCAGGGCGAAGTCGAGGTGGATGGTGGCGTCCGGACCGATGCCGCGCTCGACCGACGAGTGGCTGATGTCGCGCTCGTGCCAGAGGGCGACGTTCTCCATCGCCGGCACCACGGCCGAGCGGACCAGGCGGGCCAGACCCGTCAGGTTCTCGGTCAGGATCGGGTTGCGCTTGTGCGGCATGGCCGACGAGCCCTTCTGGCCCGGATCGAACGGCTCTTCGGCCTCCAGCACCTCGGTGCGCTGCAGGTGGCGGATCTCGGTGGCCAGACGCTCGATCGACGAGGCGACGACGCCCAGGGCGGCGAAATAGGCGGCGTGGCGGTCGCGCGGGATGACCTGGGTCGAGACCGGCTCGACGGCCAGGCCCATCTTGTCGGCCACGTGCTGTTCGACGCGCGGATCGACATTGGCGAAGGTGCCGACGGCGCCGGAGATCGCGCAGGTGGCGATCTCGAACTTGGCCATCGCCAGGCGCTCCTTGGCGCGCTGGAACTCGGCGTAGTAGCCGGCCAGCTTAAGGCCGAAGGTGATCGGCTCGGCGTGGATGCCGTGGCTGCGGCCGACGCAGACGGTGAACTTGTGTTCCAGGGCGCGGCGCTTGAGGGCGGCCAGCACCAGGTCGACGCCGTCGAGCAGCAGGTCGGTGGCGCGCGACAGCTGCACGGCGAAGCAGGTGTCCAGCACGTCCGAGCTGGTCATGCCCTGGTGCAGGAAGCGGGCCTCGGGGCCGACGATTTCCGACACGTGGGTCAGGAAGGCGATGACGTCGTGCTTGGTGACGCGTTCGATCTCGTCGATGCGGTCGCTGTCCCAGACCGCGTCGCGGCCCTTTTCCCAGATCGTCTCGGCGGCGAGCTTGGGGATGACCCCCAGTTCGGCCATGGCGTCGGCGGCGTGGGCCTCGATCTCGAACCAGATCTTGTACTTGGTCTGGCTGGACCAGATGGCGGCGGCTTCGGGGCGGGCGTAGCGGCTGATCATGGGCGGGGGGTTTCGTCGCGCGAGGCCGCGGAGTCAAGGGAAGCGGGTTATTACTTAGCACGCGGGCGTTCAAGGCGTCCGGGTCGAAGCGGAGACACGCTTGACGGCGGTGATGGCTGATTGCAACCTCGAATAACGATGATATTCGGGGGCGATGGGATGCGAACTGCGAGAGCCGCCCGTCGGGGCGCGATCTTGGCGTCGTTGGCGCTGGGCCTGAGCGGATGCGGCCTGGCGGCGTCGGGCGGGCTTTTCGAGCCGAACTCGGTGGTCGGCGGCCCCTGCGTACGGATCGAGGATTTCGTCGGCGGGACCGAGGACATCGTCGCCGATCCCGACGGGCGATCCTATTACATCTCGGCCACCGACTGGCGCCGGCTCGCGGCGGGCGACAGGCGGGCCAAGGGCGGCGTCTACAGGGCCTGGTTCGTGGGCGAGGCGCTGAAGACGGAGCTGGTCTCCGACCCGAACCTCGAGGATTTCCATCCGCACGGTCTGGATCTGTGGACCGGAGTGGACGAGACCGGCAAGCGGGTGAAGCGATTGTTCGTCGTCGACCACCCTCAGCTTGGTCCGCCCTCGCGGGTCGTGGTGTTCGACGTCGAACCGGGCGCCGGAACGCTGACCCCGGCGCCGGGCGGCGTGGAAGGTCTGCACCAGGCCAACGACGTGGCGGCGGTGGGGCCGGCGACCTACTACGTCACCAACGATTTTCGCGCGACGCATGCGCTGGGGCAGCTGTACGAGAGCATCTTCGCCCCGCGGGTCAGCAACGTCGTTCTGGTCAGGAACGGCGCCGTCGTGGGCCCGGCGGCGCCGGCGGCCTTCGGCAACGGCGTCGTCGCGGCCGATCGCACGGTCTATGTGGCCGAGAGCACGCGGGGCGTCATCCGCGCCTACCGGCGGGAGGCCGACGACAGCCTCACCCTGCTGGACAGCTACAAGGCCGGGCCTTCGCCGGACAATCTGATCCTGGCGGACGGCAAGCTCTGGTACGGCGGGCACAACAACGGCCTGAAGTTCCTGGCCCACAGAAAGTCGGGGAAGAACGGGTCGCCGAGCCGGATCGAGGTGCTCGATCCGGCGGGCGGATCGAGCGACCGCTCCGCCCACCGCATCGTCTTCCGCAGTCCCGGCGGGCCCGCGGGGGGCGAGGCGGCCAACGCCACCTCGGTGGGCGTGCCGGTCGGCGACGGCCGCGTGCTGATCGGCTCGATCTACGAACCGCGCGTCCAGGTCTGCCGGACCGGCGACGTCAGGCCCTGACGGGGCGGGAGCTTAGGCTCCCGCGCGCGACCTCATGTGCTTGACCATGCCGATCGCCGCCAGGGCGTAGTGGACGCCGGCCCAGGCGTAGAAGCACAGCGAGACGATGATCCCCTGCTGGGTGGCGCGGGCCATGGCCGCGCCGCAGGCCTTGGCCGCCTCGACCGGCGCGCCCTTGGGCGCGATCCCGCCGGGGCAGGCGGCGGCGAAGTCGACCGGGCCGGGCGAGAACATGCCGGAAAGCGCGGCGAAGACGCCGCCGGCCTGCGGGTGGTTGAAGTGGAAGCCGGCCAGGTGGTCGATCAGCCAGCCGGTGAACACCGGGCCGCCGCCGAGCGCGATCAGGTTGAGGAAGAAGAACAGCAGGGCCGTGGCCGTGGCGCGGCGGCGCGGCTCCACCGAGTTCTGCACCACGCCGAAGGTCGGAGCGAGATAGACGTAGTGGAAGACGCCGGGGATCAGCAGGATCAGGGCGGTCATCCGCCAGTCGATCTGCAGGTAGGCGGCGATGTAGATCGGCGTGCAGACGATCAGGCCGATGGCCGGGGTCAGGGCGTACCACTTGGCGCTGCGCCTGCCGGCCCAGTCGCTGAGGAAGCCGCCGACCAGGGTGCCGAGCCCGGCCGAGAAGCCGCCGATCAGGCCGACGATCAGACCGACCTGGGCCAGGCCCAGGCCGAAGGCGCGCACGAAGTAGGGCGGCACGAACGCGCCCGAGCCGTAGGAGCCGAACGAGGCGATGGTCACCCCCAGCACCATGTGCAGCACCGGCCACTTGCCGAACAGCACCTTGGTCACGGCCCACAGCTCGGAGAACTCCCTGGCCAGCGAGAAGGCGGGCTTGGCGGGTTCGGCGGGCGTCATCGCCTCGGGCTCCAGCGGGGTCTCGACCGCGTCGGAATGGCCGCGCGGGGGCTCCTTGATCACCAGCTTGACCAGCAGGGCCAGCAGGATGCCCGGCAGGCCGACGATGACGAAGGCCGCCCGCCAGGACAGCTCCTGGGCCAGCCAGCCGCCGGCGACCGCGCCGAACATCGTGCCCAGCGGAATGCCGAAGCTGTAGATCGACAGGGCCGAGGCCCGCTGCTTGGGGGCGTAGTAGTCGCTGATCAGCGAGTGGCTGGGCGGCGAGCAGCCGGCCTCGCCGACGCCCACGCCGAAACGGTAGAGCGCCAGCTGGGCGAAGCTGGCCGCCGTGCCGCACAGGGCGGTGAAGCCCGACCAGACGACCAGCGACAGCGAGATGATCGACACCCGGTTCCAGCGCTCGGCCAGGCGGGCGATCGGAATGCCGAGGATGGTGTAGAGCAGGGCGAAGTAGAGCCCGCCCAGGAGGCCCAGCTGGGTGTCGGTGAGATGCAGGTCGACCTTGATGGCCTGGCCGATGGTGGCGATGATCGTGCGGTCGATGAAGTTGAAGGTGTAGGTCGCCAGCAGCAGCGCCAGCACCGAGGCCTTGTAGCCCTTGGAATAGAGCGGCGCCTCGCCGTAGCCCTTGGAATAGGGCGGCGTCTCGCCGCCCGGCGCACGCGCCTGGCCCATCCTGACTCTCTCCCTTCAAACGTTTGTTCTATTTCCTTGGACTGTGACCCAAGGTCAGGAAGAGCGCCACCCTCTTTTCGAAGCTTCGGAATGGTGGCGGCTTTGCGGCGCGGGGATGAACCCCAGACAACGGGCAGGGGCGGGGACGTTCAGGAAAGGGAGCGCCTACTCGATGCATACAAGGCCGGTCGAACGGCCGCCGCGTCGGAGGTCTCTCATGCAAGCCGCCCCCCGCCCGATCCAGCAGGAAACGCCCGCCCGCAGCGCCGACATCGTGCCGCTGGCCGCCTTCAACCACGCCCGCTCGATGAAGGCTCTTGAACGCTGGGACACGAGCGTTCCCGCCGATCCGTATCCGTTCGCCTACTGTTTTCCGCGTTCGGGGCGCTAGGGTTCCGCCCGGCGGCGGGGACCCCCTCCGGCCCTCCGGGCCACCTCCCCCAGAGGGGGAGGATCTTTGGACAGCGGCGCTCCGAGGAACCTCCCCCAGAGGGGGGAGGTTCCTTGGGGTGCGGACACGGCTTCTCGTTCTCCCGCGCGGATGCGCGTTAGGCTGGGGAGGCGCGGAGCGGCCGGGCGGAGCCCGGGGACCGTAGGGTTTGTTTGCGTTTCGGCTTCGTCTGACCGCTCCGCCGCATCATTTGTCTCGGAGGGGCCAGAGGCGCGGGTGCT
>JASGDR010000465.1:0-11069 GCA_047607095.1 Caulobacter sp. | reverse complement strand
TGCGCGCCGCCCGGTCGTCGCAGGCCTATGTCCGCATCGTGATCCTGGCCGCGCTGCAGCTTGTGGACGCCGAGCGCGGTGTAGACGGCCAGCAGCAGCAGCGCGGCCAGGATCACGATGCGGACATAGGCCTGCGACGACCGGGCGGCGCGCATGCGGGCCACGCCCGCAGCCGAGAGCCCGGCCTTGGCCGTCCTCCCGGGTTTCGCCCCGCCAATCCGCAACGCTTAACGCTCCAGCCCCAGGCGAGTCAGTTCGCCATTCATGGTGAATCTACCGTACGCGTTTGGTCGCCGTCACCGGGGAAGGGGTGAATTCCCTGGGGGCTGAGCGCTTTGGTCGCAACCGTTGCGCGGAAGAATCACCCCAGGCTCGCCGCCAAGGGGAACCTCCCCCCGTGGGGGAGGTGATCGCGCAGCGATCGGTGGGGGGCGTGATTGCGGGTCGTCCGCTTCACCGGAAGCTGAAGACGTCCCCCCACACTGGTCTACGGCCGCCTTCCCCAGAGGGGGAGGGTCCTAGTCCAGCGCGCGTCCGGCCAGCTCCAGCACGTTCTTCGACAGGCCCGGCGCGGCCTTCACCCGCTCCAGCTCGCGGCGCATCAGGTCGCCCAGCGCCGGAACATAGCGTCGCCAGCCGCCCAGGGGCTCGACCAGGCGGGCGGCGGTCATGGGGTTGAAGCCGTCGACGGCCAGGATCTGGTCGGCCAGGAAGCGGTAGCCCGCGCCGCTGGGGTCGTGGAAGCGGGCCGGGTTGCCGCTGGCGAAGCCCTGCACCAGGGCGCGGAAGCGGTTGGGGTTGCCGGCGTCGAAATCGGGGTGCTCGGTCAGGGCCAGAACGCGCTCGAGGGCGTTCTCCGACGGATCGCGGGCCTGCGCCGAGAACCACTTGTCGAGCACCAGGGGCTCGTGCCGCCACTTGGCGTGGAAGGCGGCCAGCGCCTTCTCGCAGGGCTCGCCGCCCACGGCCAGCAGGGCCGACAGGCCGCCCATGGCGTCGGTCAGGGCCGAGGCCGCCTCGAAGTGGCCGACGATGCGTTGGACGTTGTCGGCGTGCGGATCGGCGCTCAGCAGGTCGACGCAGGCGTTGCGCAGCGCCCGGCGGCCGGCCGAGGCGGCGTCGGGCGAGAACTCGCCGTCGCTCTGCATGGCCCCGTGGATGCGGGCCAGCTGCTGGCCCAGGTGCACGGCGATGCGGGTCCGCAGCAGGCCGCGGGCGGCGTGGATCGCGCCCGGGTCGGCCGGATCGACGGCCAAGGCCAGGTCGCCTTCGCTGGGCAGGGACAGCAGCAGGGCCTTGAAGGCCGGATCGGCGGCTTCGTCGTCCAGAGCCCGGCCCAGGGCCTCGGCGTAGCGCTCTTCGCCCACCTCGTCGGGCGTTCCGGCCGCGCGGGCCAGGATCAGGCCGCGGGCCAGGGTCTGGCCGGCCTCCCAGCGGTTGAAGAGGTCCGGATCGGCGGCGAACAGCACATAGGCGTCGGCGGGACGCGCGTCGGTGGTCAGGGTCACCGGGGCCGAGAAGCCGCGCAGGGCCGAGATCACCGGCGCCTCCGCCACGCCCTCCCAGCGCACCGTCAGGCTCTCGCCTTCCAGCAGCACCACCTCGCTGTCGCGGATGGCCCGGCCGTCCTGGGCCAGCAGGCCGATCGTGACGGGGATAGGCAGCACCTTCTTCACCGGCTGGCCGCTGGTGGGCGCGGTCTTCTGGGTCAGGGTGATCGACAGCGCCTGGGCGGCCGCGTCATAGGCGTGGGTCAGCGACACCGAAGGCGTGCCGGCCTGTTCGTACCAGGAGAAGAACGACGTCAGGTCGCGGCCCGAGGCCTCGGCGAAGCAGGCGACGAAGGCCTCGACCGTGGTCGCCTCGCCGTCGTGTCGCTCGAAATAGAGATCAAGGCCCGCCCGGAACGCCTCGGCGCCCAGGATGGTCTTCAGCATGCGGATGATCTCCGCGCCCTTCTCGTAGATGGTCGCGGTGTAGAAGTTGTCGATCTTCAGATAGCTCGACGGGCGCACGGCGTGGGCCAGCGGACCGGCGTCCTCGGCGAACTGGCGGGCGCGCAGGGCCTTGACGTCCTTGATCCGCTGCACGGCCGCGCCGCGCATGTCGGCGCTGAACGACTGGTCGCGGAAGACCGTCAGGCCCTCCTTCAGGCACAGCTGGAACCAGTCGCGGCAGGTGATGCGGTTGCCGGTCCAGTTGTGGAAGTATTCGTGGGCGACGACGCTTTCGATGCGCTCGTAGTCGAAGTCGGTCGCCGTTTCCGGCTCGGCCAGCAGGAGCGAGGAGTTGAAGATGTTCAGCCCCTTGTTCTCCATGGCCCCGAAATTGAAGTCGCGCACGGCCACGATCATGAACAGGTCGAGATCGTATTCGCGGCCGAACGCCTCCTCGTCCCACTTCATCGAGCGCTTCAGCGCGTCCAGCGCATAGGCGGCGCGCGCGGCCTGGCCCGGATCGACGAACACCCTCAGGGCCACGGTGCGGCCGCTCATGGTGACGAAGTCGTCCTCCAGCACGTCCAGCCGTCCGGCCACCAGCGCGAACAGATAGGCCGGTTTGGGGAAGGGGTCGTTCCAGACGGCGAAGTGGCGACCGTTGTCGAGCGCGCCGGCGTCCATCAGGTTGCCGTTGCTCAGCAGGTGCTCGAACGCGGCGTCGGCCTCGATCCGCACGGTGTAGCGCGACAGCACGTCGGGCCGGTCGGGGAAGAAGGTGATGGTGCGGAAGCCCTCGGCCTCGCACTGGGTGCAGAACCGCCCGCCCGACATATAGAGGCCCATCAGCGCCTTGTTGGCCGACGGATCGATCTCGACCTCGGTGACCAGTTCGAAGGCGTCGGGAACGTCGGCGATGGTCAGGCGCTCGTCGTCCAGTTCGTACTGGTTGGCGCTCAGGGCCTGGCCGTCCAGCGTGATCGACTTCAGCGCCAGGCGTTCGCCGTTCAGCGACAGCGGCTCGTCCGCCGCGCCCGTGCGGCGCACCTTCAGCGTCGCCGTCACCCGCGTGGCCGACGGCTCCAGCTGGAACGAAAGATGCGTCGTCTCGATCTCGAACGGGAACGGGCGATAGTCGGAGAGCCGGATCGGCTGGGGCGTTTCGGTGCGCATGCTGCCAATGTAGTCGCCTGTCGTGGCGGGGGCGAGGCCGGCGGTTGCGCGGTTTGTCGATTTATCGGTTAAGTTTCGACACTCGACTGGAGGCTTCGTCGATGGCCGAAACGTTTCCTGCGGAGCCGGCCCAGGCCTTCCTGGCCTGGCGAGCCCTTAAGGAAGGCCGTTTCTCGAAGGCTTGAGGCGGATCAAGGTGCGTCCCGGCGAGCGGGCGCATCACCCCTGGCGACGCCTCGACGCGTCGCGCTCCTAAGGGGATAAGACCATGACCGCCCTCCGTACCGTTCTCGCCGCCGGCCTGGCGCTCGGCGCCGTCGCCACCGGCGCCTGCGCCCAGGAGGCCTTCACGCCCGCCGAAAAGGGGACCTGGCAGGTCAACCTGCGCGCCACCGGCGTGCTGCCCGACGCGGGCGACCCGATCGTCACCTCGGCCGGCGCGGCCACCGGCCTGAAGGCCGACGTCAAGGACGACGTCAAGCCGACCCTGGGGATTTCCTACTTCCTCACCGACAAGCTCGCCATCGAGGTGATCGCCGGCACCACCCAGCACACCATCAAGGCCGTGGGGCCGGAAACCGACGTCGTCGTGCACAAGACCTGGGTGCTGCCGCCGGTCGTCTCGGCCCAGTACCACTTCGCCCCCAAGGCCCGGTTCAACCCGTATGTGGGCGCGGGCCTGAACTACATGCTGTTCTACAGCGGCAAGGATCGTAACGGCTTCACCGTCGATCTGGACGACGGCTTCGGCTACGCCCTGCAGGCCGGCGCCGACATCGCCGTGAAGGGCCCGTACGTGGTCAATCTCGACGTCAAGAAGGTGTGGTTCGAGACCGACGCCAAGATCAACGGCGGCGCGATGAAGTCGAAGGTGAACCTCGACCCGACGGTCGTCTCCATCGGCGTCGGCCGCCGGTTCTGACGCGGAGGGCTCTCCCTTCCCCTCGACGGGAAGGGAGAGCCTCGGCTTTCCGCCGGTTTCTCGGGCGCGCCGCTATCCGGCCGCCTTGCACGTGGCGAAGCCCTTCCGGACGAGCGCCGGCAGCTCGCCCTTGGCCTCGGCCGCCTGCAGCCGCTCCAGGGCCGAAGACGTGGCCTTCGGATCGTTCACGAGGATCGCGCGATAGGCCTTCAGCGCGCCTTGCGCGCCCGCCAGCTGCTTGGCGTCCTCGGTCGACGCGGCTTGCGGATCTTCGATGACCAGGGCGGCCATCGCGAACATGTATTGGAAGGTGACTTCGGCGCTGTAGCGATAGCTTTGCTCCACGCCCAGCGTGCCGAGGCACGCCATCACCGAAACGTCGGGGGCGTCGACCAGCCAGCTCAGGGCCCAGTTGCGATCCTCGCGCAGGCCGGCGTCCAGAGGCGCGGCTTCCATCTTCCCCGTGATCGAGACGAAACGCGCGCGATCCTCGGGCGAAGATCGAGCATCGGCCGCGAGGGCGGACGTCTGTCCCCAGGCCAGCGCCATTCCGAGCGCCAGCGCGCCGATCAACGGACGTCCGAGCAGGTTTACAGTCTTGCCGCGCATGCGCGCCCCCAGGCTAAGCTTCACTCTGGGCGTGCGTTTAGCATGGATCGCTCGCGCGTTGTCGAGGCGGCGCGGCGAACTTCGAGGCGAGTGATCGCCGGGGGCTCAGCCCTCCACCGTCCCCGCCGCGGGAGGAACCTCGTGCAGCTCGCGCTCGATGGCCGCGGCCTTCTGGGCCAGGGCCAGCAGGGCAGGGGGGGCGTCTTCCGGATGGTCGCCGACCAGGGTGACGATCTCGCGGGCCAGGGCGTGCAGGCGGGGCGAGGCGGCGATCAGCTTGGCCTGGAACTCGATCTTGCGCGGGTCGCGGTCGTACTCGGCCCCCGGGGTGCGCCAGCCGCCCCAGTCGTTGGGATCGGTGACCACCACCGGATAGGTGCCGGGGAAGGGGTGGTGCAGGCAGTCGCCCTCCTGCTGCCACTTGTTGCGGGCGCGCAGCACCCGCCAGTTCGACAGCACCCCGCCTTCCTGCGGGTCCATGCGGTCTTCCGGCTTCAGCTCGTGGGCCAGAAATTCGCGGCCCAGGCCCACGTCGTAGGTCACGCGCACGGGCTCGTCGAAGCCCTTGGCCCAGATGGGCACGATCTTTTCGATCGTCGCCCAGGCGCCGACGCTCTCGACCCAAACCTTCTGGTTCCGCTGATAGACGGTCTTGGCCATGGGACTCCGGACGGCTCGAAATATTCGCGCGCCATAAGAACCTGAAATTCTTGACGCCGGGTCAATCTTTCCACGTGCGGAAAGCTCGGTCATCGTCGCTTCCAACGGCCGTCGCCAGAACGGCCAAGGGAGAGAAACGGCCGTGGATTTCGACTATTCCGACGACCAGAAGTTCCTCAAGGACGAGGCCCGCAAGTTCCTGAGCGGCCGCTGTCCGCCCGCCGTGGTGCGCGGGGTGCTCGACGATCCCGCCAGAAGCTATGACGAGCCCCTGTGGAAGGCGGTCGCCGAACAGGGCTGGCTGGGCGCGGCCATTCCCGAAGAGCACGGGGGGCTGGGTCTCGGCCGCGTCGAGCTGTGCGCCATCGCCGAGGAGCTGGGCCGCGCCGTCGCCCCGATCCCGTTCGCCTCCACCGTCTACGTCCTGGCCGAGGCGGTCATGGCCCACGGCTCCGACGCCCAGAAGGCCGCCATCCTGCCGCGCGTCGCTTCCGGCGACCTGATCGGCTGTCTGGCGCTCAGCGAGGGGCCCGGAACGCTCACCCCCTCGGCTCTGTCGGCCAAGGTCGAGGGCGGCGGGCTGACGGGCGTGAAGATCCCCGTCACCGACGGCGACGTCGCCCACACGGCGCTGGTGCTGGCGGCCGAGAACGGCAAGCCGGGCCTGTTCCTCGTCGACCTGACCGGCGCGGGCGTGAAGCGCGAGACGCTGGAGAGCCTGGACCCCGCCAGGGGCGTCGCCCGCCTGACCTTCGACGGGGCGGCCGCCGAACGGATCGGCGCGGCGGGCGAGGGTTTCGACCTGGTGCAGGCGATCCTCGACCGCGCCGCCGTGCTGCTGGCCTTCGAACAGCTGGGCGGCGCCGACCGCTGCCTGGAGATGGCCAGGGAATACGCCCTGGGCCGCTACGCCTTCGGCCGCGTCATCGCCGGCTACCAGGCCATCAAGCACAAGCTGGCCGACATGTACGTCAAGAACGAGGTCGCCCGCTCCAACGCCTATTACGGCGCCTGGGCCCTCAACGCCTCCACCCTCAAAGAAAATGGGGCGCCCGAGCTGCCCACGGCCGCCGCGGCCGCCCGCATCGCCGCCTCCGAAGCCTTCTGGTTCGCGGCCAAGGAAAGCGTCCAGGTGCACGGCGGCATGGGCTTCACCTGGGAGGTGGACTGCCACCTCTACTACCGCCGCTCGCGGCAGCTCTCCCTGGTCGCCGGCTCGCCCCGGCTCTGGAAGGAGCGGCTGGTCAGCCAGCTCGAAAAGAAGAACGCGGCTTAGCAGCGGCGCGAAATCCTCGTCCTTCGACAGGCTCAAGATGAGGATTTCGAATGCGATCGCGGAGCCGGCAGTAGTCCTCATCCTGAGCTTGTCGCCAGACGGTTCGGGGGACGAGGACGGACCAACGGAAGATCATCGCCATGGACTTCAACGACTCCCCCAGCGAAGCCGCCTACCGCGAAAAGGCCCGCGCCTGGCTCGAAGACGCCGCGGCCGCTCACAAGGCGGAGCACGGCGAGCCCAAGCCCAACACGCCCGAGCACATGGCCGCCGCCAAGGCCTGGCAGGCCCGCAAGGCCGCCGCCGGCTACGCCTGCATCACCTGGCCCGCGGCCGTGGGCGGGGGCGGCGGCACGCCGATCGAGTCGGTCATCTTCGGCCAGGAGGAGGGCAAGGCGGGCGTCGCCTATCCCTACTTCACCATCGGTCTTGGCATGTGCGTGCCGACGGTCATGGCCTTCGCCGACACCGACACCAAGAAGCGCTTCGTTTCCCCCGCCGTGAAGGGCGAGGAGATCTGGTGCCAGCTGTTCTCCGAACCGGCCGGCGGCTCCGACGTCGCGGCCCTGCGTACGCGCGCCGTGCGTGACGGCGACGAGTGGGTCATCAACGGCCAGAAGGTCTGGACCACCGGCGCCCACTACAGCGACTTCGGCATCCTGCTCACCAGAACAGACGTAGACGCGCCCAAGCACAAGGGCCTGACCATGTTCTGGATCGACATGCGCGACGCGGCCGTCGAGTGCCGGCCGATCCATCAGATGTCGGGCGGGCGCGAGTTCAACGAGGTCTATTTCAGCGACCTGCGGGTCAAGGACAGCCAACGTCTGGGCGAGGTGGGGCAGGGCTGGCAGGTCGCCCTCGTCACCCTGATGAACGAGCGCCTGGCCGTCGGCGGCTCGGCCGGTCCCAACTACCGCGAGGTGCTGGAGCTGGCCCGCGCTCTCCCTGCGGCCGATGGCCCCGCTTTGGCCAACGACGCCTTCCGGGAAAAGCTGGCCGACTGGTTCGTGGCCTCCCAAGGACTGAAGTTCACCCGCTTCCGCACCATGACCGCCCTGTCGCGCGGCCAGACGCCCGGGCCGGAAAGCTCGATCGGCAAGATCATCTCGGCCAACCAGCTGCAGGACCTGGCCAACACCGCCGTCGAGATGCAGGGCGAGTACGGCATTCTAACCGGCCCGGAAGCCGCGGCCGGCGCGGCCTTCCAGCAGAGCCTGATGTGGGCGCCGGGCCTGCGCATCGCCGGCGGCACCGACGAGATCCTCAAGAACATCATCGCTGAACGCGTCCTGGGTCTGCCGGGCGAGGTCCGCGTCGACAAGGACGTGGCCTTCAAGGACATGCCGACGGGACGGTGAGGGGGGGCTGCGCGTCCTAGAATCGCCTCGGCGATCCTCGCGCGGCAACTCGCCCAAAAGGCGAAAATCGACAGTCTCCCGGCGCGCGAAAATCGTGTGAATACACGGAATTAGCCAACGTTCGCGCGCCAACCGCGTTCCAATTCGGGCATGGCGACCGACAGTGGGCGAACGGCGGTCTGGCGAGCTTGACAGCGTCGTCGACGGCGGCCCATGAGTGACTCCGACTTATGGTTAACAGCGGGCTGGAGGGGAGCGATGAACGGGGCCGGCGACGCTGTTTCGACCCTCATCGCCGGCTACTGGGCCCGCTATCGGGCCCGCTATCGGGCCCGCCGCTGGACCCGCATCGCGGCGCGCCCCTGGCCGGTCCGTCGCCTGCCGCTCGGCGCGGCCGCCGCGGCCCTGCTGGTCATGCCGCTGTTCGGCTGCGATTTCTCCGCCAACCAGCTGTTCGCCAAGCGCGCCAGCGCCTGCCCGCGCCCGCAGGCGGCCCAGGGCGTCTCGGGTCAGTTCAACCAGCAGCAGGTCGAGATCCGCAACCTGCGCCAGGGCGGCTTCCGCGGCGACTTCTTCGCCCAGCTGGAGCTGGCCCGCCGCTACGAGGGCCAGCGCGCGGTCGACAAGAACCTCGACGATCCGGTCGAGGCGGCGGTCTGGTACGCCATGGCCCTGGCCAATCCGGCCGGCTATTCGCCGATCGCCGCCTACGAGCCGCGCGGCAAGCCCGGCAAGTCGCTGTCGCGCTTCGACGACTGCCGCGCCTATGAGCGTCACGCCGCCTACGGCGCTCTCGACCGCCAGCTGTCGCGCATGTCGACCGAGGAGCGCGAGCAGGTCCGCAACCGGGTGATCTACATCCTGTCGACCCAGGGGGCCGACGGCTTCCGCACCCTGGCGCGCATGCACGACGGCTATTTCGGCCCCTATGGCGAGCCGTCCGACAACCTCCAGGCCGTCGAGGCCTACGGCGACCGCAAGCATGTCGGCGCCCCGGCCGCGCTCGACCTCTTCCGCCGCAACGACGTCGACGCCTATCTCTACAACTACCTGGCGGTTCAGACCGGCGACGTCTCGGCCTACGTCATGCTCAAGGACTTCGAGCGGTCCTCGCCGCAGCGGGCCTCCTACGGCGGCTTCGTCGAGGGCAAGGCCAAGCGCTGGATCCCGCCCTACGAGTTCTATCCGGCCGACTCCCCCGATAGCGGCGTGCCTCATTCCGACGAGAGCGATCCGTCGGGCGAGGCGCGCGAGGCGGCCCTGGCGCGGCTGCACGAGCTGCCCTTCGTGCATGTGGGCGAGGCCCTGTCCTATCTGCGCATCATCCCCGCGCCGCTGCTCGACGAGCGGCTGCTGGCGCTGAACGACGCCCAGACCTTCCAGGCCTCGATCGGCCGCCCGACCACCGGCCGCCTGACGCCGATCGAGAAGGTGAGGGCGGTGCAGTACGCGGCCGTCAACGGCTCGTCCAAGGCCCAGCTCGTCCTGGCGGTGATGTACTCCGAGGGCGTCGGCGTGCCGCGCGACTACGCCCGGGCCTATCACTGGTACGAGGAGGCCGAACGCCAGGGTTCGCCCGAGGCCAAGTACGCCATGTCGACCTTCTTCTCGCTGGGCCTGCAGGGCGTGGCCGACCAGGACCGCGCCAAGGCGGTGGTCTACCAGCTGGACGGCGCCCTGGCCGGCTTCAAGCCGTCGGTCTGGCGCCTCCAGCAGCTGCTGGCCCAGGTCTCGCGCCCGCCCCGCGCGCCGGGCGAGCGGCCCCAGCCCTATGCGGCGCGGCCCTATGCTGAAAGGGACTATCGATGAGACGCCTTCGCCTGTTCGCGGCGGGACTCGTCGCCCTCGGCCTGGCCGCGGCGGGCGCCCCGCAGGTCGCCCTGGCCTCGCCGGACGCCAAGGTCGACCAGCAGATCCGTCCGTGCTTCGGCCTGCTGATCCAGCCGGCCCTGTCGCACGGCTGCAAGGGCTACGTTCCCAAGCGCAAGCCGCGTCGGCCGGTCTATCCGTCGCGCCCGTACGAGCGCTATCGCACCAGCGTCGACTGCGACGTCGCCTATCCGGGCGAGGTCAGCGACGTGCTCTCGCGCCTCTATGAGGGCGACACGCTCACCCTGGTTTCGCGCAACGGCGGGGCCTGCGTCGAGACGCTGAACGTCACCCGGGCGGTGTCGATCGTGGCCCGCGACTACAGCCCCTCGCGCGAGCGGCCGATCCTGGTGGCGCCCACCGACCAGCCGTGCATCCGCATCGCCCCCGGCGTGGCCTATGTGGTGCTCGAGAACCTCGGCCTGGAGTCGACGCGCGGCGGAACGGCCTCGTGCATCGTCGGCCGCGCCACCGAGCTGGCGCTCAAGGGCGTGGTCGTGCGCTACGACGGCGAGGGCTCGGCCATCGACGTCGCCGACAGCCGGGTGGAGCTGTACCAGACCGCCTTCGTCGGCCGCACCCGCGCCCCGGTGGTCAAGCTGTCGGGCGGTCTCCAGGCCCAGGACGTCGACGTCGCCGCCACCGCCATCGGCATGGCCGTCGAGACCGGCCGCGACAGCCGCCTGAAGGACGTCCACGTCGTTCGCCTGGGCGACTGGTCGGGCTCCTCGCGCGTGCGCAGCTCGGCCGGTTTCGTGCTGACCGGCGTCAACCGCGACCAGTTGGTGCAGATCGACGGCCTGTCGACCGACGGCTTCTCGCGCGGCATCTACATCAGCGGCGGCGAGACCACCCTGCAGCGCCCCGTGGTCCGCGACAGCGACTGGGCGGTGGTGCTGGAAGGCGCCGACCTGCGCGTGCTCGACGGTCAGCTGGAGGCCGCCGATGTCGGCATCTACGCCGCCTCGGGCGTGGTCTTCGCCTCCGACAACGCCATCGCCGGGGTCATGCGCGCGGGCCTGTTCGCCGACAGCGGAGCCCAGATCCGGGCTCGCGACAACCGCGTCTTCGCCAGGCCCGGCGGCTGCGAGGCCCTGGTCACCGGCTATTTCGACGGCGCCCTGACCTGCCGTCCGTGGTTCGAGGCGCCGGAGCTGTTCCGCACGCCGCGCGACCGCGCCCGCCAGGACTACGACAGCTACTGGCCCGCCGGCGCCGCCGTCGCCGTGGCCGGGTCCGCGCCGGCGGCCCTCGCGGGCGGC
>JASGDR010000464.1:0-7874 GCA_047607095.1 Caulobacter sp. | reverse complement strand
TGACGGCGACGAGCTGAACTACTTCCTGGACTTCGGGAAGCCCGGTCTGCGCCGGCTGTCCTACGCCGCCTCGTTCGGCCATTCGCAGTGGGCCTATCCGGCCCGGGCCGAGGCGGTGAAGGCCGCTCTGGCGCGGATGGACCACGTGTCGGTGCGCGAGGCCAGCGGCAAGACGATCTGCGCCCAGGAGCTGGGCCGCGACGACGCCGTCCACGTGCTCGACCCGACCCTGGTGGTCGAACGGGCGCTCTATGACCGCATCGCGCCGGGCGAGGAGAGCGGCGAGGGGGTCGTGACCTACGTGCTCGACCACGCCGAGCGCGTGCGCAGCATCGCCCAGGCGGCGTCGGAGGCGATCGGCCGGCCGGGCAAGATCAAGGCCATCTCCACCCGCGACGAGAACATGGACGTCGCCGGCTGGATCCGCAGCTTCCGGGCCGCCGACTTCGTCGTCACCGACTCGTTCCACGGCATGGTCTTCGCCATCGTGTTCGGCAAGCCGTTCATCGTCGTGCCCAACGACGGCCGCGGCCTCGACCGCTTCGTCTCGCTGCTGGGGCTGCTGGGCCTGACCCATCGCCTTGCCGGTCCGCAGGACGACGGCGAGACCCTGAAGGCGATCATCAACGCGCCGGTCGACTATTCGGCCGTCAATGCGCGTCTCGCCGAACTGCGCGAGGCGTCGAAGGACTATCTCCGCGCCGCGCTGGCGCCGGAGGGCGGCCGGGCCTGAGGGCCCGGCGAGCCTCGGGCGGGCGGCCCGCGGCCGCCATCATGACCAAGGCGCTTGTGTCCGGCAGGCGGGCGGCGAGTGGCTGTCTCTGTCGGGCTCCGGCTTGGCGGGCGCCCGGCCTCGTCGATCAATCCCGGAAATAGCCGCGGCGGCGGCTTCGGCCGCGCAGGCGGCGGCGCAGCCGGGGCTGGATGCTGGGCCAGGCCAGCAGCGCCAGCAGGACCAGGATGACCAGGGTTGGAAACAGCGGTGACATGAACCCAGAACGCGCCTGACGTGGATCGGCTGCCACCGTTTCCCGATTTTGCGCTGCAAACAAGAGTAAATTTCGCCGACCGGGCGAGTTCCGCGAAATGCGGATGAAGGTCACGATACGGCCTTTTTTATAAGGCTGTCGGCGAAGTTTTCCGCTCGGCTTGAACGGCGGTCTCCGACGTCCATATCCACGTTGCGTTGCAGCATGAGGCGGGTTTTCGCCGCCGGTCTTTACGTCTCGCTTATGCGCCGCGCACGTCTCCCGAATGGAGCCCTTACGCGGCTCCGTGGTCCCTTCCGCGCGAACCTGGAAGGAGGCCGGACGTGGCTGACATCGTTTTTCTGGCGCTGGGCGGAGGGCTGTTCGCGGCCTTCGGCCTGTTCGCCGTCGCATTGAGGCGCGCATGACCCTGTTCGTGAACGCGCTGTGGGGAGCCGGGGCGATCGTCGTCGCGGCCTACATGGTCACGGCCCTGATGCGGCCGGACCGCTTCTGACGCACTTCGGATAACTCACATGAACTGGCAAGGCTGGGCGGAAATCGCCCTGACGCTTGGCCTGGCGGTCGGCATCGGCTGGCCGCTGGGCGTATACATGTCGCGCGTCTGGAACGGCGAGCGCACCTGGCTCGATCCGGTGCTCGCGCCGGTCGAACGCCTCTTCTACGCCGCCGGCGGGATCGACCCGCGCAAGGGCCAGACCTGGATCGGCTACGCCGGCGCGCTGCTGGCCTTCAACGCGGTCGGCTTCTTCCTCGTCTACGGCGTGCTGCGCCTGCAGGGCGTGCTGCCGCTGAACCCGCAGGGCTTCTCCGGCCTCTCGCCGCATCTGGCCTTCAACACCGCCGTCAGCTTCGTGACCAATACCAACTGGCAGAGCTACGGCGGCGAGACCACCATGTCGACGCTCAGCCAGATGCTGGTGCTGACGGTGCAGAACTTCGTCTCGGCCGCCGCCGGGGCAGCGATCGCCGCGGCCCTGGCGCGCGGCTTCCTGGCCAGCCGGGGCGATGATGTCGGCAATTTCTGGAGCGACGTGATCCGCACCACCCTGTGGGTGCTGTTGCCGCTGTGCGTGGTCGTGGCTGTCGTGCTCGTGGCCCTGGGCGTGCCCCAGACCCTGGCCGCCGGCGTCACCGCTCACACCCTGGAGGGCGGCGAGCAGAAGATCTCGCTCTTCGCCACCGCCAGCCAGCTGGCCGTCAAGCAGCTGGGCATCAACGGCGGCGGCATCTTCAACGTCAATTCCGCCCACCCGTTCGAAAACCCCACGCCGCTGACCAACCTGATCACCGCCGTCTCGATCAACGTGCTGGGCTGGGCCGCCTTCTTCGCCTTCGGCCGCAGCGTGCTGGCCAAGAAGGACGTCCGCGCCCTGGTCGTGGCCGCCATGGTGCTGCTCAGCGCCGGCGCGGCGGCGATCTACGTCACCGAGACCCAGGCCCCGCCGGCCCAGGTCGCGGCGCACGTCGACACGTCGGTGAACATGGAAGGCAAGGAGGTCCGCTTCGGCGCGCCCTCGACCGCCGTCTGGGCGGCCATGACGACCGGGGCCTCCAACGGCTCGGTCAACGGCATGCACTCCAGCCTGATGCCCTTGGGCGGCGGCGTTGCGATGTTCTTGATGCAGCTGGGCGAGATCCTGCCCGGGGGCGTCGGCTCGGGCATCGCCATCATGGTCGTCATGGCCTTGCTGGCGGTGTTCGTCGCCGGGCTGATGGTGGGGCGCACGCCCGAATATCTGGGCAAGAAGATCGAGGCCCGCGAGATCCAGTTCTCGATGCTGGCCGTGCTGGTGATCCCGCTGTTCATGCTGGGCTTCGCCGCCGTCGCCGCGATCCTGCCCGAGGCCTTGAAGGGCTTGATGCACGCGGGGCCCCACGGCCTGTCGGAGATCCTCTACGCCTACGTTTCGGGCACGGCCAACAACGGCTCGGCCTTCGGCGGCCTCACCGCCAACGCTCCCTGGTGGAACACCACCCTGGGCGTGGCGATGATGTTCGGGCGCTTTGCTCCCATCGTCGCGGTGCTGGCCATCGCCGGCGCCCTGGCGGCCAAGCCCAAGCTCGCCCCCACGGCCGGCGCCATGCCGACCGACGGCGGTCTCTTCGTCGGCCTGCTGATCGGGGTGATCCTGATCCTCGGCGGCCTGCAGTTCTTCCCCGCCATGGCGCTGGGGCCGATCGTCGAGCACTTCCAGGCGCTCGCCTTCGTCGCCGCGAACCACTGATTTTGGCCGCTGATCGCAAAGGCGACACCCAAATGACCACCTATGAAAACGCCGTGGGCGAGGGCCGTCGGCGCAAAGCCGCCGGCCTGGCCGGGGGCCTCTCCGCCCCGATCCTGGCCCGTGCGGCCAAGGACGCCTTCCTCAAGCTCGACCCGCGCAGGCTGACCGGCAATCCGGTGATCTTCGCGACCTGGATCGTGGCCCTGCTGTCGACGGTCTCGGCCGTCGCGGCCATCGTCGCCCAGCAGTCGGCCGGTTTCGCCGTGCAGGTCTCCGCCTGGCTGTGGGCCACCGTCCTTTTCGCCAACCTGGCCGAGAGCGTGGCCGAGGGCCGGGGCAAGGCCGCCGCCGACAGCCTGCGCGCCGCCCGCGTCACCACCAAGGCCAAGCTGATCATCGACGACCAGGCCGGCACGATCATCCCGACCCCGGCCCACAAGCTGGTTCCCGGCGAGCTCGTGCTGGTCGAGGCCGGCGACGTGATGCCCACCGACGGCGAGATCGTCGAGGGCGTGGCCAGCGTCAACGAGGCCGCCATCACCGGCGAGAGCGCGCCGGTGATCCGCGAGAGCGGCGGCGACCGCTCGGCCGTCACCGGCGGCACCACCGTCGTCTCCGACTGGATCAAGGTGCGGGTCACGGCCGCGCCGGGCTCGACCTTCCTCGACCGCATGATCGCCATGGTCGAGGGCGCCGACCGTCGCAAGACGCCCAACGAGATCGCCCTGGCCGTGCTGCTGGCCGGCCTGACCCTGATCTTCCTGATCGCGGTGGTCACGCTGCTGGGGCTTGGCAAGTTCTCGGGCGTGGCGCTGGACCCGCTGGTGCTGGGGGCTCTGTTCATCACCCTCATTCCGACGACCATCGGCGGCCTGCTCTCGGCGGTCGGCATCGCCGGCATGGACCGCCTGCTGAAGGTCAACGTGCTGGCCACCTCCGGCCGCGCCGTCGAAGCGGCCGGCGACGTCGACACCCTGCTGCTCGACAAGACCGGCACCATCACCTTCGGCAACCGCATGGCCACCGAGGTGATCGCCGCCCCCGGCGTGCGTCCCGACGCGGCCCTGCGCGCCGCCGTCATGGCCTCGCTGGCCGACGAGACGCCGGAAGGCCGCTCGATCGTCGAGCTGGGCCGCCAGCAGGGTCTCGCTTTGGAGGCCCCGGCCGGCGCGACCTCGATCGCCTTTTCCGCCACCACCCGCCAGTCCGGCCTCGACCACGCCGGCCGGTCCTGGCGCAAGGGCGCGGTGGACGCGGTCTATCGCAGCCTGGCCATCGACCCCGCGCGCATCCCGGCCGAGATCGCCGCCGCCGTCGACCGCATCGCCCGCTCGGGCGGCACGCCGCTGGCGGTCAGCGAGGACGGCGCCCTGGTCGGCGTCATCCACCTGAAGGACGTCGTGAAGCCCGGCGTGAAGGCCCGCTTCGCCGACCTGCGCCGCATGGGCCTGCGCACGGTGATGATCACCGGCGACAACCCGGTGACCGCCGCCGCCATCGCCTCCGAAGCCGGCGTCGATGACTTCCTCGCCGAGGCGACTCCCGAGGACAAGCTGCGCCTGATCCGGGCCGAGCAGGCCAAGGGCCGTCTGGTGGCCATGTGCGGCGACGGCGCCAACGACGCCCCCGCCCTGGCTCAAGCCGACGTCGGCGTGGCCATGCAGACCGGCGCCCAGGCCGCCCGCGAGGCCGGCAACATGGTCGATCTCGACAGCGACCCGACCAAGGTCATCGAGATCGTCGAGGTGGGCAAACAGATGCTGATCACCCGCGGGGCCCTGACCACCTTCTCGATCGCCAACGACGTGGCCAAGTATTTCGCCATCATCCCGGCGATGTTCGTGGTCGCCCTGCCGTCGCTCGGCGCGCTGAACATCATGAAGCTGCACAGCCCGCAAAGCGCGATCCTGTCGGCGGTGATCTTCAACGCCCTGGTGATCGTGGCTTTGATCCCGCTGGCGCTGAAGGGCGTGAAGTACCGCGCCATTGGCGCCGGCAAGCTCCTGTCGCGCAACCTCCTGATCTACGGCCTGGGCGGCCTTGTCGCCCCGTTCGTCGGCATCAAGCTGATCGACGTGGTCGTCTCCGCCCTGGGGCTGGCCTGATGAACCGCCCGGTCGTTCCGGACCTGCTGTTCGGCCTCGGGGCGATCGGGCTCGTCTTCCTGGCGGCCAAGACCGCCGAACTCCTCGCGTCGTGAAAGGCGCTCTTACTCAGATGTCCAACAAGCTCTCCTCGCTGCTGATGGCCTCGGGCCTCGTCTTCGCCCTGGCCGGCGCCGCCCGCGCGGGCGACGTTCCCAGCGTCACCTTCAACCTCGGCGCCGCCTCCGACTACGTGTTCCGGGGCGTCAGCCAGACCGACGAGGACCCGCAGGTCTTCGGCGGCGCCGACCTCGCGGCCGGCCGGTTCTACGCCGGCGCCTGGGCCTCGAACGTCGACTTCGGCGACAAGACCGACGCCGAGATCGACCTCTACGCCGGCTACAAGCCGACCCTGGGTCCCGCCACTCTGGACCTCGGCGTCATCTACTACGGCTATGTCGGCGCGCCCGGCGGGGCCGACTACGGCAACGCCGAGGTCAAGGTCGCCGCCGGCGTCCCGGTCGGCAAGGGCGGGCTCGGCGCGGCCGTCTTCTACACGCCCGACGGTTTCGGCACGGCGGAGGAGGCGACCTATTACGAGGTCAACGGCGCCTATCCGCTGGCCAAGGCGATCAGCGTCTCGGCCGCCCTGGGCCGCCAGACCTATGCCGGTCCCGGCGACTACACGACCTGGAATCTGGGCGGGACCTGGAATTTCACCGACAAGCTGGCGCTGGACTTGCGCTATCACGACACGTCCGAGCATGACTTCGGCAAGCTGTACGACAGCCGCGCCGTCGCCACGCTCAAGGCCGTGTTCTAGAGGAGGTCGCAATGCTGAAGCATCTTCGTCCGGCCCTCGTCTCGATGGGCCTGTTCACCGTCCTGCTGGGCCTGGCCTATCCGCTGGCGATCACGGGCGTGGCCCAGGCGGCGTTCCCGGCCCAGGCCAACGGCTCGCTGGTCGAGAACCGCAATGGCCAGGTCGTCGGCTCCGAGCTGATCGGCCAGGTGTTCACCAAGGCCGAGTACCTGCACGGCCGTCCGTCGGCCGCCGGGAACGGCTATGACGCCTCGGCCTCCAGCGGCTCCAACATGGGTCCGCTGAACGACAAGCTGATCGAGCGGGAAAAGACCGACGCCGCCGCCTTGCGGACCGAGTTTCACGGCGCGGTCATTCCGGCCGATGCGGTCACGACCTCGGGCTCGGGCCTGGATCCGGACATCTCGCCGGCCTTCGCCCGCCTGCAGGCCCCGCGCATCGCCGCCGCCCGCAACGCCCCGCGCGGCGAGGTGCTGGGGACGATCGATGCGGCCGTGAAGCCGCCGCTGCTGGGCTTCATCGGCCAGCCGCGGGTCAATGTGCTGGACGTCAACCGCGCCCTGGACGCCCGCTTCCCGATGGTCGGCTAGCCGTTGCCGGGCGACCCCGTTTCATACCCCGAAAGGGGCCGCCCCGACCCCGAGGCGCTTCTGGCGGCCGCCAACAAGGCCCGCCGGGGGCGCCTCAAGGTGTTCCTGGGCATGGCGCCGGGCGTGGGCAAGACCTACGAGATGCTGCGCGCCGCCCGTCGCCGCAAGGCCGAGGGCCAGGACGTGCTGGTCGGCGTGGTCGAGACCCACGGCCGGCGCGAGACCGAGAGCCTGCTGCGCGGGCTGGAGGTGCTGCCCCGCCGCCCGGTCGAAAACCGGGGCCGCGGCTATCTGGAGTTCGACCTCGACGCGGCGCTCGAGCGGCGGCCCCGGGTGCTGCTGGTCGACGAATACGCCCACTCCAACGCGCCCGGCTCGCGCCATCCCAAGCGCTGGCAGGACGTGGAAGAGATCCTGGCGGCCGGTATCGACGTCTGGACCACCCTGAACGTCCAGCACCTGGAGAGCCTGGTCGACGTCGTCCTGCGCATCACCGGCGCCCGCCAGCGCGAGACCGTGCCCGACAGCGCTCTTGCGCGAGCGGACGACATCGAGCTGATCGACATCACGCCCGACGAGCTGCGCGAGCGGATGGCGGCGGGCAAGGTCTACGTGCCCGAGACCGCGCGGCTGGCCTCGGAGAACTTCTTCAGAAGCGAGAACCTCACCGCCCTGCGCGAGCTGGCCTTGCGCCGGGCGGCCCAGACGGTCGACGACCAACTGGTCGCGGCCATGCGCGAGAAGGGGGTCGAGGGGCCGTGGGCGGCGGGCGAGCGGATCCTGGTGCTGGCCGGCGGCGACGCCATGGCCTCCGCGCTCGTTCGCGCCGGCCGGCGCCTGTCGGACATGATGATGGACGCGCCCTGGACCTTGGCCCATGTCGAGCGTCCAGACCGTCCGCCGCCGCCCGAAGCCGCGGCCGCTCGCACTCGCGAGGCCCTGAAGCTGGCCGAACAGCTGGGCGGCTCGACCGTGGTGCTGACCGGGAGCGACGTCGTCGCCACCGTCATGGCCTGGGCCCGGCGCAACAACGTCACCCAGATCGTGATCGGTAAGTCCCGGGACTCGCGCTGGAAGGAGCTCACCGGCCGCTCCCTGGCCGCCGCCCTGCTGCGCGAGGCCCGGGGCGAGGCGATCCACGTCGTCACCGGCGCGGGCGG
>JASGDR010000463.1:0-5335 GCA_047607095.1 Caulobacter sp. | reverse complement strand
TTGTAGGATCCGTCGCGGGCCTGGCGCAGGGCGGCCTTCAGCACGCGGTCCGGCGCCGGCGAGGGCGGGGCGGCGACCATGGCGGCGGCGCGGGCCTGGGCCGTGGCGACCAGGTCGGGAATCAGCCGCGCCTCGGGCAGGTTGCGCCAGTAACGCTTGGGCATCTCCTGGCGCATCATCTTCTCGTTCAGCCGCGCCGGGTTGAAGATCGAGGCGTAGTAGGTGCGCCAGAGCTCCTCCTGGGCGTCTTCCAACGGCGCGTCGGCCGGATCGGCGCCTTCCGATACTCTCAGGCTTTCACCGTCCCAGGCCACGCAGGCGTCGGGCGTCAGGATGGTCCAGGTCATGGTGGTGAAGCGGCGGGCGAAGAACGGCGCGGCGGCCTCGGTGACGCGATGCGCCGGCTCGAACCAGGCGGCGTAGGTCTCCGGCTCGCTCGCGACCAGGCGAAAGCGCACGAAGGCGTGCATCTTGTGGATCGCCCGGGACACCGCCTTTTCCATGTCGCGCGCCCTGGCGCCGTCGGGATCGGCCGGGTTCTCGATCAGGCGCGGCTCGCGCTCCAGCCGCCACAGCAGCCGATAAAGCAGGGAAAGGCGCTCGCCGGAGCGATGCAGGATGACTGAGCGGGCTAGGTCCACGAAGGCGGGCGGCACGGTGAAGGCCCCGGCCGTCGGCCTGGCGGGCGTGAACTCGGCTTCGAAAAGGTCGCGTTCCACCGTCCAGATCACGGCGTCGGGCGCGACGCCCTCGGCCCGCAGGGCGCGGGCGGCCGTCCGCCAGCCGTCGAAGTCGATTTCGGAAGCCAGCCGCGCCACGCGCATCAGAAGAGGCTCAGCTGGGCCGGCTCGACCAAGCGGGCCTTCAGGCGTTCGTCGTCGGTCGCCATGCCCGGCGTCCAGCCCTCGGCGACGACGAAAGCCTTGGCGCGCTTGACCACGGCGCCCACGCGCCGCAGGTCGTCGATCGTCAGTCGGGCTTGGCGGCGGGCCAGAAGGATGCGGTCGACCGCCTTGGCGCCCAGGCCCGGCACGCGCAGCAGGGTCTCGCGGTCGGCCGTGTTGACGTCGATGGGGAACTTGTCCCGATGTCGCAGGGCCCAGCCGGTCTTGGGATCGACCGACAGGTCCAGGTCTTCGCCGGCGCCGATGATCTCGGGCTGTTCGAAGCCGTAGAACCGCATCAGCCAGTCGGCTTGGTAGAGGCGGTGTTCGCGCAGCAGAGGCGGGCGGGCCGACGGCAGGCGATGGCTGGAGTCCGGGATCGGGCTGAAGGCCGAGTAGTAGACGCGGCTGAGGCGGTAGGCGCCGTACAGCGAGGCGCTGCGGGCCAGGATGTCGCCGTCGCTTGCCGCGTCGGCGCCGACGATCAGCTGGGTCGACTGGCTGCGGGCGAAGGTCTTGCGCGGCGCCTTGCGGGCCGGCTCGGCGCGCTCGTCGATGGCTAGGCGCATGCGGCCCATGGCCCGCTTGATGTCGCCGACGTCCTTCTCGGGAGCCAGGGATTTCAGGCTCTCGTCCCGGGGCAGCTCGATGTTGATCGACACCCGGTCGGCATAGAGCCCGGCTTCCGCCGCCAGTTCCGGCGAGGCCTCGGGGATGAGCTTCAGGTGGATGTAGCCGCGAAAGTCGTGGTCCAGCCGCAGGCTTTTGGCGATGCGGACCATCTCCTCCATCGTGTAGTCGCCGTTGCGGATGACGCCCGACGACAGGAACAGGCCCTCGATATAGTTGCGCTTGTAGAAGTTGAGGGTCAGGTCGACGACCTCCTGCACGGTGAAGCGCGCGCGCGGCGTGTTCGACGACACCCGGTTGATGCAGTAGGCGCAGTCGTAGATGCAGAAGTTGGTCAGCAGGATCTTCAGCAGGCTGATGCAGCGTCCGTCGGGGGCGTAGGCGTGGCAGATGCCCATGCCTTCGGTGGAGCCGACGCCCTTGCCGCCGACGGAGTCGCGCTTTTCGCCCCCCGACGAGGCGCAGGAGGCGTCGTACTTGGCGGCGTCGGCGAGGATGGAAAGCTTGCGGCGGATATCGAGAACGGCCATCCGCACAGTCTATAGTTCCCTTTTTGTTCCGTCGAGTTCGCCGATGTCGCAGGCGGGGCGGAACCGGTCGGCGGCCTCGCGCGATCCCTTGCTGAAAAAGGAGTCCGCCATGGCGCGCCGCAAGCAGGATTGGCCCTCGACGATGCTCGACGCCTGGGCGCTCGGCCTGGAAGCCTCGGCGGTGATCGGCCTGCGGACGATGGTGCTGGTCGGCGGCGGAGCGAGGGCTCAGGCCGAGGTGGTGCGGATGACCACCGAGAAGATGGCCGCGGCCGCCGATGTGAGCTTGAAGTTCTGGACCGGCGACCTGCCGCGGGCGCCGGACGCGGCGACCCGGGCGGTCGTGAAGCACTACCGCGCCAAGGTGCGGGCCAACCGGCGGCGGTTGGCGAAGGGGTAGGGGGCGGGCTGCCCCCTCATGTCTCAACCGTTCCACGCCAACCATCGCCTTCCTGGGCCTTGTGCCCAGGATCCATGGTTCAGCTGCTCGGACTTTTGCAGGACGGCACGGATCTGAGCGATCGCCGGCATGGGCCCTCGCCACAGGGACGAGGGAGGCGGCTGAGGGAAGCTAACTACTGGATGAGGCGCGGAGATCTCGAACCTCAGTCCGGTCGCAGCGACTTCGGCCCCACCGCGTGCACGCGCTTGCCGCCCAGCGCGCCGGCCAGCGGGGGCGCGGCGAACAGGCCGGAAAACGCTTCGTCGAGGATGTTTAGCCCCCCGGTGAAGGCCCCGAAGGCGGGCAGGATCAGGCGCTGGCCGTCGGTGACGAAGCAGCGCTTGCGCACGCTACCGCGACCGCTGGAGACCCGGGCGGCCGGGTGCAGGTGGCCGGCGACCTCGCCGGGCTGGAGGCCGGGTTCGGGCTCGTGGCGCAGGATCAGGCCGCCTATGGCCAGTTCGTCGATGACTTGGCCGGGCAGGGCGCGGGGGCCGTCGGCGTCGTGGTTGCCCACCGCCCAGATCAGGTCGCGACCGACGGAAAGGGCGCGCAGGCGCTCGGCGTCGTCGGCGGCCAGGCGATCCTCGGCCGCGCCGTCGTGGAAGCTGTCGCCGAGGAAGATCAGTGTCGCCGGCTCCAGCGCCGCGACTTCGGCCTCCAGCCGCGTCAGGGTCTCGCGGGTGTCGTAGGGCGGCAGCATCTGGCCGAAGCGCGCGGCGTAGGACGAGCCTTTCTCGAAATGCAGGTCGGCGACCACCAAGGTCCGCTCTGCCTCCAGCCACAGGGCCCCGGAACCGCGCAGCAGCACCGTGCGCTCGGCCAGCAGCACGGCCAGGCCCCCACAGTCGCTGAGCTGGAACTTGGTCATCTTAAGAGAGCGCCTCCGCGATCAGGTCTTCCTCCGCCTCGGCCAGGATCATCTCGCCGGCCGCGTCGCCCGGCGCGCGCTCGCGGCCGATCTCCAGCATGATCGGCACGGCGAAGGGCGAAACCTTGTCGAGCGCCGCATGGCGGATGCGGCCCTTGATGCGGGCCAGCAGGTCGCCCAGCCGCGCCACGTCCAGCTGGCCGGTCGCCGCGTCCATGCGGGCGCAGCGCAGCAGGAGGTGGTCGGGCTGGTGCTTGCGCAGCACGTCGTAGATCAGGTCGGTCGAGAAGGTCACCTGCCGGCCCGACTTTTCCTCGCCCGGATAGCGCCGCTCGATCAGCCCGCCGACCAGGGCGCAGGCCTTGAAGGCGCGCTTCATCAGGAAGCTCTCGTTCAGCCAGTCCTCTAGGTCGTCGCCGAGCATGTCCTGCGCGAACAGGTCGCCCAGATCCAGCTCGTCCATCGGCCGCAGCGACCAGATGTTCAGCGCGTAGTCGTTGCAGACGAAGCCCAGCGGCCCCACGCCCAGGCGGTCGAGCCGGCGGGTCAGCAGCATGGCCAGCGTCGTGTGGGCCAGCCGCCCCTCGAACGGATACATCACCATGTGGAAGCGCTTCCCGCGCGGGAAGGTCTCCAGCAGCATCTCGTCCTCGTCGGGGATCAGCGAGCGGAGTTTCTGGTAGGCCATCCACTCCTGCACGTCGGGCGGCAGAGCTGTCCACTCGGCCTCGTCGTGCATCATCTTGCGCACGCGCGAGGCCAGATAGGTCGAGAGCGGGAACTTCGAGCCGCCCCAGCTGGGCATCTTCGGATCCTTGGCCGGGGCGGGGGAGACATA
Source organism: Caulobacter sp. (assembly GCA_047607095.1). Lineage (GTDB taxonomy): Bacteria > Pseudomonadota > Alphaproteobacteria > Caulobacterales > Caulobacteraceae > Caulobacter. Next base: position 1,140 of record JASGDR010000463.1, on the reverse strand, counting down.
GGCGTCGGCCCCCACCAGGCTGTTGAACTGCCAGACCTGCCCCGCGAAGACGAAGGTGTCGCCCGGCGTCAGCTGCTCGAAATAGCCTTCCTCGGCCTCGCCGATCTTGCGCCCGCCCATGGGGCGACGGCCGCCGCCGATCCTGACGTTGACCACGGCCGGCGAGACGATGGCGCCGACGTTCATCCGGTGGCGCTGGACGACCTGGGCGTTGCGGGCCTTCCAGAAGCCGTCCTTGTCTTCGACGATCCGGCGGAAGCGGTCGTAGGTCTTGAGCGCATAGCCGCCGGTGGAGACGAAATCGACGACGGTCTCGAAGTCTTCCCAGGAGAGGTCGGCATAGGGGCCGGCCGAGCGGACCTCGTCATAGAGATCGACCAGCCTGAAGGACTCGGAGCAGGCGCAGCCCATGACGTGCTGGGCCAGGACGTCGAGGGCGCCGACGCGGGCCGGTTCGCCGTCGAGGTGGTTCTCAAGTATGGCGTCGGCGGCGGCGCGACACTCCAGCATTTCGAAGCGGCTGGCGGGCACGAACAGGGCGCGGCTGGGCTCGTCGAGGCGGTGGTTGGCGCGGCCGATCCGCTGGACCATCCGCGAGGCCCCCTTGGGCGCGGCCAGCTGGATGACGAGGTCGACGTCGCCCCAGTCGATGCCCATGTCCAGCGTCGAGGTGCAGACCACGGCCCGCAGGTCGCCGCGCGCCATGGCCGCCTCGACCTTGCGCCGCTGCTCGGCCGACAGGCTGCCGTGGTGCAGGGCGATCGGCAGGCCGTCGTCGTTGAGCTTCCACAGTTCCTGGAACGCGAACTCGGCCTGGAAGCGCGTATTGACGAACACGAGCGCCGTGCGGCTGGCGCGAATGATCTCGTAGACCTCGGCCATGGCGTGCTGGGCGGTGTGCCCCGCCCACGGCACGCGCCCGCCGGAGACGAGGACCTCCACCACGGGCTGGGCGCCGCCGGAGCCGAGGACTAGGTCGACGGATAGAGGAACCTCCCCCTGTGGGGGAGGAGATCGCGCAGCGATCGGAGGGGGGGGTGTTTCAAGCGTAGCGGAAGCTGAAACCTCCCCCCCACCGGCGCGAAGCGCCGCCTCCCCCACGGGGGGAGGTTCCTTGCCGTCGATCCTCCCCTTTTGGGG
>JASGDR010000462.1:0-2527 GCA_047607095.1 Caulobacter sp. | reverse complement strand
TCCAGCGGGTCTCAACGCGTCTGATCCAGGCCGCTGATAAAGTTGCAAGTGGTTGGATTGGTTGGGGTTTGGTTCGCGCTCGACGGGGATGGACGGCGCTCTATCCCCGTCGGGGCTTCCAGGAAGTCCCTGATAACTCTCGCATTGTGAGATTTATGCTCACAAAATGAGTGGCCATTCCCCCGGATCGCCTTATGGTCTGACCAATTCGACAGGCTGCCTGACAGCCGGCGATCCGGAGGAAGCCCATGCGACTGGCGTCGCTTCTCGTCGGTCTGGCGCTGGCCGTGTTCGCCGGCGGCGTCCGGGCCCAGGACTGGGTGAGCGAGCAGGCCTCGCCGGGCGCCTTTGCGATCGCGGGCGCCGACATCCTTTACGCCGAAGGCGACTTTCCGGTCGTGGCCCTGGCGGCCGGCGACCTGCGCGACGACCTGGCGGCGGTCACCGGCAAGACCCCTCGCCTCTCGACCGGCGCGCCTTCGGGCAGGACCGCCATCGTCGTCGGCACGCTGGGCGGGAACCCGCTGATCGACGGCCTGGTCCGCGCCGGCCGGCTGAAGGTCGGCGACCTGGCCGGGGCCTGGGAGAGCTTCGTCATCGCCGTGGTCGACAAGCCCGCGCCGGGCCTCGACCGCGCCCTGGTGATCGTCGGCTCCGACCGGCGCGGAACGGCCTACGGCGTCTATGAACTGAGCCGCGCCGCCGGCGTCTCGCCCTGGACCTGGTGGGCCGACGTCAGGCCGCGCCGGAAGGCGGCGCTCTACGTCGCGGCCGACACCCGCCGGTTCGGGCCGCCGTCGGTGAAGCACCGCGGGATCTTCATCAACGACGAGGACTGGGGCCTGCAGCCCTGGGCGGCGAAGACCTTCGACCCGGCCTATGGCGACATCGGGCCGAAGACCTACGAGAAGGTGTTCCAGCTGCTGCTGCGGCTGAAGGCCAACACCCTGTGGCCGGCCATGCACGAGGTCAGCAAGCCCTTCAACGCCGACCCGGCCAACGCGGCGCTGGCCGACCGCTGGGGGATCGTCATGGGCTCGTCCCACGCCGAGCCGATGCTGCGCAACAACGTCGGCGAGTGGAAGGCCGGCGCGGAGGCCTACAACTACGCGGCCAATCCGGACGGCGTGCTGGACTACTGGCGCGAGCGGGTGAAGGCCAACGGCAAGTACGAGAACCTCTACACCCTGGGCATGCGGGGCATCCACGACTCCGGCATGGTCGGCGGCGGCGACATCGACGGCCAGCGGGCGCTGCTGGAGAAGATCATCGCCGACCAGCGCGGCCTGATCGCCGACCACGTCGACGCCAGGGTGGAGGCCGTCCCCCAGGTGTTCACCGCCTACAAGGAGGTGCTGGAGGTCTATCGCTCGGGACTGAAGATCCCCGACGACGTGACGCTGGTCTGGCCGGACGACAATTTCGGCTACATCCGCCAGCTGCCTAACGAGGCCGAGCGCAAGCGGCCCGGCGGGTCGGGCGTCTACTACCACCTGTCCTATCTGGGCGCGCCGCTGTCGCACCTGTGGCTGTCGACCACGCCGCCGGCCCTGGTGATCGAGGAGATGGGCCGGGCCTGGGACCTGGACGCCCGCAGCCTGTGGGTGGTGAACGTGGGCGACATCAAGCCGGCCGAGCTGGGAACCCAGCTCTTCCTCGACATGGCCTGGGACGTGGAAGCCGTGCGCCGGCTGGGCGCCCACGGCTACGAGCAGGCCTTCGCCCGCGAGACCTTCGGTCCCGCCCGGGCCGGGGCGATCGCGAAGATCCTGGCCGAGCACCACCAGCTGAACTTCGAGCGCAAGCCCGAGCACCTGCAATGGTTCTGGGGGCGCAACGCGACGCCGCGCTCGAGCCCGCTGTCGGTGGCGCAGGCCGACGCACGGCTGGCGCGCTTCGACGCCCTGACGGCGAAGCTGGACGCGGAGAGCGCCAAGATCCCCGCCGACCGGCGCGACGCCTGGTTCGAGCTGGTGGAATATCCGGTGCGGGCGGCGGCGGCGGCCAACCACCGCTTCTTCGACGCCGAGGCCTTCGACCGGCTGATCGACAGCCGCCCCGAGGAGGCCCGCCGCCGCGCCGAAAAGGCCCGCGCTGCGGACGCGCAGATCGCCGCCCTCACCCGCCGCTTCAACGACGAGACGGCCGGCGGCAAGTGGCGCGGGATCATGTCGGTGGAGCCCGCCGACGGCCAGTGGACCTCGTTCCGGCAACGACCGTTCGCCGCCCCGGCGGCGGACGCGCCCCGCCCGCCCCTCGTCCCGCCGACCGACACGGACGTGATCGTGATCGAGGCCGAGACGGCGCGCGGCGCGGGCTGGCGGCGGCTGGACGGGGTCGGGCGCGGCGGGGCGGTGATGGTCGCGGGCGAGACGACGGACGCCTCGCGGACGCCGGGACCGGCGCTGGACTACGCGGTGACCCTGCCGAAGGGCGCCTGGTCGCTGGAGCTGGACCTGCTGCCGACCTTCCCGCTGAACGGCCGGGCGGCGCTGCGGCTGGCGGCGTCGGTCGACGGCGCCGCCCC
>JASGDR010000461.1:0-4831 GCA_047607095.1 Caulobacter sp. | reverse complement strand
GTGGGGCCGGAGACGACGGTGGTCGCGCCTTGAGGAGCCTCCCCTGGTGGGGGAGGTGATCGCGCAGCGATCGGTGGGGGGAGTGACTGCGAAAAAGGCCGGCGGAGCGGAAGCTGAAAGCTTCCCCCCACCGGCCTTCGGCCGCCTCCCCCGGAGGGAGAGGTTCTCTTACAGCCGATCCACCGGCGTCGCGGCCGCGGGGGCCTCGCGCGGCGTGGTCCAGCGGGCGAGCTTGGGGGTGATCCACTGCTCGAAGTCGTCGATGACTTCGTAGACCACCGGCACCAGCACCAGCGACAGGATGGTCGAGGTGATCAGGCCGCCGATCACGGCGACGGCCATGGGCTGGCGGAACTCCGAGCCTTGGCCCAGGCCGAGCGCGGTGGGCAGCATGCCGGCCATCATGGCCAGGGTGGTCATGACGATCGGGCGGGCCCGCTCGTGGCAGGCGTCGATCAGGGCCTCGCGCTGGCTCATGCCGGCGCGCTCCTGCTCGATTGCGTACTCGACCAGCAGGATCGAGTTCTTGGCCGCCAGGCCCATCAGCATCAGGAAGCCGATCAGCGACGGCATCGACAGCGGCTGGCCGCAGACCACCAGCGCCACCAGGGCGCCGCTGATCGCCAGCGGCAGGGCCGAGATGATGGTGATCGGCTTGAAGAAGCTGCGGAACAGCAGCACCAGCACGCCGAACACCAGGCCGACCGCCGAGAGGATGGCGACGGCGAAGCCGCTGAACAGTTCGCCCATGGCTTCCTGGTTGCCGTCGACGGCCGGTTCGACGCCCGCGGGCATCTTCTTCATCGTCGGCAGGTTGTTCATCTCGGCCGTGGCCTGACCGAGCTGGGCGGCGCCCTTGAGATCGCCCTCGATGGTCAGCTGACGCTTGCGGCCGAAGCGGTCGATCTTGGCCGGGCCGGCCTGGAAGTCGATGTCGGCGACGGTGTCGAGGCGGGTGACGCCGCCGGCGGCGGTGGGCACCTGCAAGGCGGCGATGGCCGCCAGGTCAGAGCGCGCGCCGTCCGGCAGGCGGATGCGGATCGGGATCCGGCGCTCGCCCTGGGTCATCTTGGCGACGTTGGCGTCGATGTCGCCCACCGTGGCCACGCGGGCGATCGAGGCGATGTCGGCCACCGAGACGCCGAGGCGCGCGGCCTCGTCGGCGCGGGGGCGGATGACGATTTCCGGACCGCTGGGCGGCGAGGACGGGCGCGGGTCGGCGATCGTCTTCAGAGTCCGCATCTCGCGCTCGATCTGAAGAGCGGCCTTGTCGAGGGCCGCGCCGTCGTCCGAGGTGATGATGTTCTGGATGTCGGCCGACCCCCAGTCGCTCTGCATGTTGACGCGGGCGTCCGGAATGTCGCGCAGGCCGGCGCGGATCTCTTCCTTGATCTCCGTGACGGTCAGCTTGCGGTCGCCCTTGAGCACCACGGTTACGGTGCCGTCGCGGACGTCGGCGCCGCTCTGGCCGCCGAAGCCGCTGGCGATGTTGGAGCCGACCTGGACGAAGACGTGCTCGGTCTCGGGGCGGGCCTTGAACATCGTGGTCACGGCCTGGACCGTGCGATCCATGTCGGAGACCGTCGCGCCGGGCGGGCCTTGCAGCTTGATGTAGTAGTAGTTGGCGTTGCCGGGCGGCTGGAAGCCGACGGCCAGGACGCCGATCATGGCCAGGAAGATGGCGCCGGCGATCGAGCCGAGGGTCAGCAGGCCGCCGAGGATGAAGCTGATGATCCGATGGTCCAGCGCCCAGTCCAGGCTCTTGCGATAGAAGCCCTCGAACGGCTTGCGCGGATGCGGGTCCTTGGACGGCTTCAGGAAGTAGGCGGCCAGCAGCGGCGTCAGCAGGCGGGCCACGACCAGCGAGAACAGCACCGCGACGGCGACCGTCAGGCCGAACTCCTTGAAGAACTGGCCGGGGATGCCGGGCATGTAGGACACGGGCACGAACACGGCGACGATGGTGAAGGTCGTGGCCACAACGGCCAGACCGATGGCGTCGGCCCCCTCCATCGCCGCGCGGTAGGGACGCTCGCCCTTGGCGACGCGCTTTTCGATGTTCTCGATTTCGACGATGGCGTCGTCGACCAGGATGCCGATGACCAGGGTCAGGGCAAGCAGGGTGACGACGTTCAACGAGAAGCCGACCATGGCCATGAAGGCGAAGGTCGGGATCAGCGACACCGGCATGGCGATGGCGGTGATCAGGGTGGCGCGCCACTCCCGCAGGAACAGGAACACCACCAGCGAGGCCAGCAGCATGCCTTCCAGCAGGGTGTGCTCGGTGGCCTTGAAGCTGGCGCGGGTCTCGTCGACGGTGGAGTAGATCTTGGTGAAGGTGACGCCCTGGTGCTTCTGGCCCAGGGCCTCGACCGCGTTCTTCACCCGGTCTTCGACGGCGACGTCGCTGGACTCGCGGGTCTTCATCACCTGGAAGGCGACGACGGGCTTGCCGTCGAGGCGGGCGAAGCCACGCTCCTCGCCGGCGCCCTGGCCGACGTCGGCCACGTCGGTCAGCTTCACGTAGCGCGAGCCGACCGGGATGGTGATCTGCTTGAGCTGGTCGAGGGTGTTGGCCGCGCCGAGCACTCGCAGGGTCTGCTCGCGGCCGCCGACGGTGGCCCGGCCGCCGGGAGCGTCGAGGCTGAAATTGGCCAGGGCCTGATTGAGCTGCGGGGCGGTGACGCCGAAGGCGGCCATGCGGGCCGGGTCGATGACGACGTTGATCTCGCGCTCGGCGCCGCCGACGCGTGCGACCTGGGCCACGCCCTTCTCGCCCTGGAGGGCGCGGGTGACGGCGTCGTCGACGAACCACGACAGGTCGGCCGTGCTCATCGACGGGGCCGAGACCGCGTAGGTGATGATCGGGGCGCTGTCGATCTCGAGCCGCTGGACGATCGGCTCGTCGACCTCCTTGGGCAGGCTGGCGCGGGCCTGGTCGACCTTGGAGCGGACCTCGTCGGTGACCTTCTGCAGGTCTTCGCCGAGTTCGAACTCGATGGTCGTGGTCGAGGCCCCCTGGGTCACGGACGAGCGGATGGTCTTGATGTTGGAGATGCCAGAGACCGCATCCTCGATCGGACGGGTGACCTGGGTCTCCAGCTCGCCGGGGGCCGCGCCGCTCTGGGTGACCGAGACGGTGACGGCCGGGAAGGTGACGTTCGGGAACTGCTTGACCGGCAGCGACAGATAAGCCCCGACGCCGGCGATGATCAGGGCGATGAAGACGACCGCGACCGGGATCGGGTTCCTGATCGACCAGGCTGAGATGCGGAGTTCGGCCATCAGTTCGCGGCCTTCCGCCCGTTGGCGGCCACGGGGATCGGCTTGACGACGTCGCCGTCGCCGATGAAGGCGCCCGAGCCGATGACCACGCGCGTTCCGGCGGCGGGGCCTTGGGTCAGCTCGACCCAGCCGCCGCCGCGGCGGCCGGTGCGCACGGGAACCTGCTTGGCGCGGTTCTGGGCGTCGACGGTGACCACCGACAGGCCCGAGGCGTCATAGCGGATGGCCGCCTCCGGTACGGCGACGACCGCCGCGCCCGAGGCGCCGAAGACCGCCTTGCCGAAGCCGCCCGCCCGCAGGTCCTCGCGCACCGGCAGGCGAATGCGCACCTTGCCGAGGCGCGTGTCGGTGTTGACGCGCGGGCTGACCAGGCGGATAGCGCCCGACACCTGCTGGCCGCCGGGCAGGGTGACCGTGGCCGGCTGGCCGACCGACAGACCCGACAGGTCCTGCTCGTTGATGTCGGCTTCCAGTTCGACAAGTCCGTCGCGGACGATGCGGAACCACGGCGTCGTGCCGCCGCCGGCGATCTCGCCCGGCTTGACGCCGCGCTCGACGACCCGGCCGCCGACCGGGGCGACGATGGTCATGCGGCTCTGGCGGGTACGCAGTTCGTTGAGCGCGGCGGTCTGGGCCGCCGCGGTGTAGCGGCGGCTCTCGATCTGTTCCTGGCTCAGCACGCCCTGGCCGTCGAGGCCTGAGACGCGCGCGGCTTCGGCCTGGGCCTGGGCGGCGACGGCGGCCTGCTGGTCGACCTGGGCCTTCAGCAGCGTGGCGTCCAGCTGGACGAGCGGCTGGCCGGCGCGCACCCAGTCGCCTTCGTCGGCGTAGATGCGGGCGACGCGGTAGCCGGACAGCTCCGAGCCGACGGCGGCCTCGTCGCGGGCCACCAGCACGCCGGAGGCTTCGATCCCGCCGCCGAGCGGGCGGGTCTGGACCTCGCCGACGCTGACGGCCCTGGCCTGGCTGGCGGGGGCGGCTTTCTTGTCGTCCTTGCCGCCGCAGGCCGTCAGGACCAGGGCGGACGCGGTCAGCAGGGCCAGCGCGCGGGCGGCGTTCTTCGTCATGGGCGGGGTTCTCATCGCGGGGCGCGTTCAGCGGTCTGATCGGAAGGCTGGGCGGAAGCCCGGGCGGGAAGCGGGGCGGGAGCGTTCGGCGACCAGCCGCCGCCGAGCGCCTTGTAGGCCTGGACGGCGCGTTGCAGGGCCTGGGTCTGGGCGCCGGTCAGGGCGCTGCGGGCGCTGCGCCAGGTCTGCTCGTTCTGGAGGTTGGTGGTCAGGTCGACGAGGCCCAGACCGTAGCCCTTGCGGCTGGCGGCGTAGGCGCTGGCGGCGCGGGCCTCGCCGGCCTTCAGCAGGGCGACGCGGCGGTTGTCGGCGGCCAGCTGGACCATGGCGTTCTCGGCCTCGCCATAGGCCGTCTGCACGGCCTTTTCGTAGGCGACCGCGGCCTGTTCGGTGCGGGCGTCCTGGGCGTCGATGTCGGCCAGCAGTTGGGGGATGTTGAGCAGCGGGATCGAAACGCCGCCGCCCAGGGTCCAGGAGCC
>JASGDR010000460.1:0-5622 GCA_047607095.1 Caulobacter sp. | reverse complement strand
GCGCGGCGGACGGCTGGCGGCCGGCGTGGCGGTCAGCGCCGCCTTCGCCACCGCCGACGGCGGCGGGGCGCCCGCCGTGCCGTCGGAAGCCGTCCAGACCCTCGAGGGCGCGTCGGTGGTGTTCGTCGTCGAGGCCGGGGGCTTCCGCGCCCGGCCGGTGACGGTGGGCAAGACCGGCGCCGGCCTGACCCAGATCCTTTCCGGCCTGAAGGCCGGCGAGCGGGTGGCGGGCCGCGGCGCCTTCGTGCTGAAGGCCGAGCTGGCCAAGGGCGAAGCCGGACATGGGGATCACTGAACCATGCTGAGCAAGCTCGTCGCCTTTTCGGTCCGCCGCCGCTTCGCCGTGGTGGCCGCGACCCTCGCCGTCGCCGCGTTCGGCGCGTTCGAACTGTTCAAGCTGCCGATCGACGCCACGCCCGACATCACCAACAAGCAGGTGCAGGTGACCACGGTCGCCCCCGCCCTGTCGCCCGAGGAGATCGAGCAGCGGGTGACCACCCCGGTCGAAACCGGCCTGGGCGGCGTGCCGGGCCTGATCGAGACCCGCTCGATCTCGCGCAACGGCTTCAGCCAGATCACCGCCGTCTTCGAGGAAGGCGTCGACATCTATTTCGCCCGCCAGCAGGTGGCCGAGCGGCTGGAAGCCGTGCGCGCCGACCTGCCCGCCGACGCCAAGCCGGCCATCGCCCCGGTGACCACGGGTCTTGGCGAGGTGATGATGTGGACGGTCGAATACCGGCCGGTGAAGGCGCCCCGCGCCGGCGTTCCCGGCCCGCAGCCCGACGGCGGCTACCTGACGCCCGAGGGCGAACGGCTGGTCTCGGAGAAGGACAAGGCCACCTACCTGCGCACGGTGCAGGACTGGATCGTGACGCCGCAGCTGCGCACGACCAAGGGCCTGGCCGGGGTCGACGCCATCGGCGGCTACGTCAAGGAATACGCCGTGCGGCCCGATCCGGCGCGGCTGGCGGCCTACGGCGTGGGCCTGAACGAGCTGGTCGAGGCGGTGGAGCACGCCAACACCGTGGCCGGCGCCGGCTATGTCTCGCGCGGAGGCGAGGCCTTCGTCGTGCGGGCCGACGCGCGGGTGACCTCGCTGGCCGACCTGGCCTCGGCGCCGGTGACCAACCGGGACGGCCTGGTGGTGCGGGTTTCCGACGTCGCCCAGGTCGAGATCGGCCAGGCCGCGCGCCTGGGCGCGGCGCAGGAGAACGGCGAGGAGGTGGTGATCGGCACGGCCCTGATGCGGGCCGGCGAAAACAGCCGCACGGTGGCCAAGGCGGTCGGCGAGCGGCTGAAGGCCATCGCGCCTTCGCTGCCGCCGGGCGTGGCGATCAAGACGGTGCTGGACCGCACCGATCTGGTCGACCGCACCATCGCCACGGTGCGCAAGAACCTGGCCGAGGGCGCGCTGCTGGTCGTCGTCGTGCTGTTCCTGCTGCTGGGCAACGTGCGGGCGGCGATCATCACCGCCCTGGTCATTCCGCTGGCCTTCCTGGTCGGGGTGATCGGCATGAACCGCTTCGGGGTCAGCGGAAACCTGATGAGCCTGGGCGCGCTGGACTTCGGCCTGCTGGTCGACGGGGCCGTGGTGGTGGTCGAAAGCACCCTCACCCGCATGGGCGCGCGCCGTGCGCTGGAGGGACGCGACCTGACCCTGGCCGAACGGCTGGAGGAAGCCGCCGGCGCCGCCGCGAAAATGGCCAAGCCCGCCGCCTTCGGCCAGGCGGTGATCCTGCTGGTCTACGCCCCCCTGCTGGCGCTGGAGGGCGTCGAGGGCAAGATGTTCCAGCCGATGGCGGCGACGGTGATGCTGGCCCTGGCCGGCGCCTTCGTGCTGACCTTCACCTTCGTGCCGGCCATGACGGCGCTGCTGGTCAAGGCGCCCAAGTCCGCCCACCAGGAAACCAGGGTCGAGGCCCTGGCCCGGCGGCTGGTCGAGCCGGCGACGCGATGGGCGGTGGAGCGTCCGCTGGTCGTCGGTCTGGGCGCGGCCGGCGCGGTGCTGGTCGGGCTGCTGACCTTCCTGTCGCTGGGGCGAGAGTTCATGCCCACCCTGGACGAAAAGGACGTTCTGGTTCAGGCCCTGCGCACGCCCAGCGCCTCGCTCGAGCAGTCGATCGAGATGCAGGGACGGCTGGAGAAGGCGCTGCTGAAGGTTCCCGAAGTGGCCTTCGTCTTTTCCAAGACCGGCACGGCCGAGATCTCGACCGACCCGATGCCGCCGTCGATCAGCGACACCTTCGTGGTCCTGAAGCCGACCCGCGACTGGCCGGACCGCGGCCTGAAGAAGGCCCAGGTGGTCGAGAAGATCGAGCAGGCGGCCGCCGGCCAGATCGGCTCGGCCTACGAGATCACCCAGCCGATCCAGATGCGCTTCAACGAGCTGATCTCGGGCGTGCGCTCGGACGTGGCGGTGAAGATCTACGGCGACGACCTGGCCGCCCTGGAACGCACGGCGGGCCAGGTGGCGGCGGCGCTGGGCGGGATCCGGGGCGCGGCCGACGTCAGGGTCGAGCAGGTGTCGGGCCTGCCGATGATCACCGCCGAGGTCGACCGGGCCGCCGCCGCGCTCTACGGCCTGCACGCGGCCGACGCCGCCGACGCGGTGCAGATCGCCCTGGCCGGTCGCGAGGCCGGGCGGGTGTTCGAGGGCGACCGGCGGTTCGACGTGGTGGTGCGGCTGCCCGACGCCGCCCGCAACGACCTGGCCGTGGTCGCCCAAACGCCGCTGGCGATCAACGACGGGACGGGCTTCGCGCCGCTGGGCTCGGTGATCCGCTTCAAGGAAGGCGAAGGCCCCAACCAGATCAGCCGCGAGAACGGCAAGCGCCGCATCGTGGTGCAGGCCAATGTGCGCGGCCGCGACCTGGGCGGCTTCGTCGAGGAGGCGCAAGGCGTCGTCGGGGCGAAAGTCGCGCCGCCGTCCGGCGGCTGGTTCGACTGGGGCGGGCAGTTCGAGAACCTGCAGCGGGCCGAGGCGCGCCTGGGGCTGCTGGTTCCGGCCGTGGCCCTGCTGATCGGCGGGCTGCTCTGGATGGCGCTGGGCTCGGCCCGGCAGGCGGCCCTGGTGTTCGCCTGCGCGCCCCTGGCCCTGGTCGGCGGAACCCTGGCCCTGGCGGCCCGGGGCATGCCGTTCTCGGTGTCGGCCGCCGTCGGCTTCATCGCCGTCTCCGGGATATCGACGCTGAACGGGCTGGTGCTGCTGCAGGCGATCCGTGAACGGATGGAGGCGGGCGCGCCTCCGGCGGCGGCGGCGGTCGAGGGGGCCATGTCGCGGCTGCGGGCGGTGCTGACCACGGCCCTCGTGGCCATGCTCGGCTTCCTGCCGATGGCCCTGGCCCACGGCGCCGGCGCGGAAGTGCAAAAGCCCCTGGCGACGGCGGTGATCGGCGGGCTGGCCGTCGCCACCCTGCTGACCCTGGTGGCGCTGCCGAGCCTGGCGGCCCGGCTGGCGCGTCCGAAGGGCGCCTGACGAGGAAAGGTCGCGGCGTTCCGGCGCCGCGACCGACCTCAGACCAGCCGCGCCTGCAGCCAGAGAATGGCCGGATAGGTCGCCAGCCAGGTCCAGAAGAAGCGGTTGAGGCCGAACAGGCAGGCGTTGGCCAGATGGAAGCACGCCGCCACGGCGAGACCGGCGATCAGCGCCGGACGCCACAGCAGGGTCAGCGGAAAGGCGAGCTCGAAGGCCATCACCGCCCACGACATCACGAGCAGCAGGCGCGGTCGCGCCGCCCAGCCGCGCAGGCTCTCGCTGACCGGATAGGCCGAGAACTGGAACACCTGCCGCAGCGCCACGCCCCCACGCCAGTCGGGGTTCACCACCTTCACCCAGCCCGAGATGAAGTAGGACAGCATCAGTTGCAGGCCCAGATAGCCGAAGAACAGCTCCTTCAGGCGCGGGCTCGGCGCCAGCGCCGACAGGGTCAGGCACCACAGCGCCAGCAGGCCCATGCGGTCGCTGCCGCCGTTGTAGGGCCCCTGGAAACGATGCAGCACCAGCAGCGACACGGCCGCCAGGGCGACCAGCGGCCAGGGCGCGGCCAGGCCCGCCGCGACCAGTACGCACAGGACGATCCGCACCAGGAACAGCGGGCGGTCGCGGGGCGAGACCCGCAGATGCTCCAGGCTCTGCTGGATCAGCGCCAGGGCCAGCAGCACCTGGGTCAGCCGGGCGGCGGCTTCCAGGCTCATGCGGCGTCCTCCCGCCGGCGCGGCGCGGAGACATAGAGCTCCTCGCCGACGACGCCCTCGCCGGTCCAGGCCAGGAACACCAGCCGAAACCGCAGCCAGCCGCCTTGCGCAGGACCGAAGTCGGCGGCGATCCGGCGGAAGATCTCGTCTTCGCTGTGGGCGGTGGGCTGGTCGACCAGACGCTCGGCGCAGCTGACCAGGAACAGGGCCTCGTTGCCCTGGGGATTCCAGAACAGGCGTCGCAGCATGACCGCCGGCGACATCCGCGCCGGCCGCGGGCGGAACTCGCGCCAGTCGGGCTCCGCCTCCGGCGAGGCCAGCAGCGCGTATTCGATCCGCGGCGACGGCGCGATCACGTCGAAGAAGTTCCACGACGGGATCAGAGCGGGCAGGAGGAGCTTCAGCGGCTGCAGCATGGCCCCAGCGGAACGATGGACGACGGGCGGATGGGTCGGAGTTACGCGCCCCGCGCCGCGCTGTCGAGCATCGCCCTGAAGCGCGCCCTGAAGCGCGCCGGGGTCGCCGCTACACGGGCTTTAGGCTCTAGCGGCGGGTCGGACGCGGCTCGGTCGGGGTGGTGACGGCCAGCGGACGTTCGACGGGCGGAGCGGATGGCGCGATGGCGGCCGCCCCCTCGCCCGCCCGCGCCACCGGCAGCGGATCGACCCCGCCGCGGCCCGCGCGATCCAGCGCCACCAGCAGGCCCTCCCAAGGCACGCCGCCCTTGCCGCGCACTTCGCGCAGATGGGCCGACGGATCGTAGAGCCGCACGCCCGTGGTCAGCACGCCCATCTCCAGCAGGCCCAGCTGCCGCAGCAGGGCCGCCTCGGCGACATAGGCGTCGCGCCGCGACCCCAGGAGCGCCAGCTGCGCCTCGCGCAGGGTCTGCTCGGCCACCAGCACGTCCAGCGTCGAGCGCTGGCCGACCCTGAACTCCTCGCTCATGCCGTCGAAGGCGATTTCCGCCGCCTTCACCTGGGCCAGCTGGACCTTGATGTTGGCCCGCCCGGCCGAGGCCTGGTTCCAGGCCGACAGCACGTTCTGGATCACCTGACGGCGGGCGGCCTCCACCCGCAGCAGGTCGGCGCCGTTGCGGTTCAGCGCCTCGCGATACGAGGCCCGGTAGGCGCCGCCCGCGAACAGCGGCTTGCTGACGGCGATGGTGGCCGTCCAGGCGCTGTCCTGGTCCTGGCTGTAGAAGGGCGCGAACTCGCCGGACGTGCCGTAGGCCGTGCGCGCCGTGACGGTGGGCCGAGCCGCGGTCTTCGCCAGCTGGGCCTGCAGGCGGCTCTCACGCTCGCTCAACCGCGCCTGCTCCAGGTCGGGATTGTCGCGCTCGGCGCGGTCGAAGGCCTCGTCCAGGGTGGCCGGCAGCAGCGGCAGCGGGGTCTCGGGCGCGAGATCGCCCGGGTTCTCGCCGACCAGGGC
>JASGDR010000459.1:0-2993 GCA_047607095.1 Caulobacter sp. | reverse complement strand
CTGAAGGCGGCGGCGGACTAGGATAGATCAAGGAGGACGGGGCGCTTGAACCACGAGGTTTCACCGGCGGACTACAAGGATCTGGTTCTGTTCCTGGCCACGGCCGGGATCGTCGCGCCGCTGTTCAAGCGCCTGAAGATCAACCCCATCCTGGGCTTCCTGCTGGCCGGCGTGATCCTGGGGCCGTTCGGCCTGGGCCGGTTGATCGGCATCGCGCCGTGGCTCGACTACGTCACCGTCGACAACCCCGACGAGATCGGCCAGCTGGCCGAGTTCGGCGTCGTGTTCCTGCTGTTCATGATCGGGCTGGAGCTGTCGTGGGAGCGCCTGCGGCTGCTGCGCAAGTACGTCTTCGGCCTGGGCGCGGCCCAGGTGGTGGGCTGCTCGCTGGCGCTGGGCGTTGTGGCCATGCTGCTGGGCCAGTCGCCGGTGGCGGCCCTGGCCATCGGGTCGGCGCTGACGCTGTCCTCCACGGCCATCGCCGTGCCGGTGCTGGCCGAGCGCAAGCGGCTGCACGCCGAAGGCGGGCGGGCGACCTTCTCCGTGCTGCTGTTCCAGGACCTGGCGGTGGCGCCGATCCTGATCACCCTGGCGATCCTGGGGCGCGGCCACGGCGAGTTCGACGCCCGTGGCCTGCTGGCGCTGCTGCCGGCCGGCCTGGGCCTGGGGGCGATCGTGCTGGTCGGCCGCCTGGCCCTGCGGCCGATGATGCGCTCGGTCGCCAAGGCCAAGAGCGAAGAGATGTTCATGGCCGCCTGCCTGCTGGTGATCATCAGCGCGGGGCTGGTCAGCTCGCTGTCGGGGCTGTCGATGGCGCTGGGCGCCTTCGTGGCCGGGGTGCTGCTGGCCGAAACCGAGTATCGCCACGAGGTCGAGGTCAAGATCGAGCCCTTCAAGGGCCTCTTGCTGTCGCTGTTCTTCGTGTCGCTGGGCATCCGCCTGGACCTGTCGCTGCTGGTCGCCTCGCCGGTGCTGGTGCTGGGCACGGCGGTCGGGCTGGTGGTGGTCAAGGCGGCGATGATGTTCGGCCTGGGCAAGCTGTTCGGCCTGTCCAACCGGGCCTCGGCCGAGAGCGCCCTGGCCCTGGCCGCCGGCGGCGAGTTCGCCTTCGTGCTGCTGGCCAACGCCATGGACGCCGAGGTGGTGAGCCCGGCGGTCGGCCAGGCCGTGCTGGTGGCCGCGACCCTGACCATGTTCCTGATCCCGGCCCTGACCGGCTTCGGCGCGCGGCTCGGCCGCAAGGCCCCGGCCGAGACCAGCGAGGTTCCGGACGGCGTCGATCTGTCGGTCGAGGAGCCCAAGGGGCGGGTGCTGGTTGTCGGCTTCGGGCGCGTCGGCCGTCTGGTCGGCGACATGCTCGACCGCCACGACCTGCCGTGGATCGCCATCGACCGCGATCCGGGTCTGGTGCAGCAGGGCCGCCGCGCCGGCCATCGGGTCTATTTCGGCGACGCGGCCCGGGTGGAGCTGCTGGAGCGCTGCGGCCTCGATCACGCCCGCGCGGTGGTCGTCACCATGGACGCCCCCGAGGCCGCCGAAGCGGTGGTGGCGGCCGCCCGCGGCCATCGCCCGGACCTGACCATCGTGGCCCGCGCCCGCGACGCCCGCCACGCCGCCAGGCTCTACGAACTGGGGGCCACCGACGCGGTGCCCGAGACGATCGAGGCCTCGCTGCAGCTGTCCGAAGCGGTGCTGGTCGACATCGGCGTTCCGATGGGCCTAGTCATCGCCTCGATCCACGAGCGCCGCGACGAATACCGCAAGGTGCTCAACCGACCGGACGCCCTTGGCGGCAAACGCAAGCGACTGCGCGACGCGGGATGAGGGGCCTGTTCGCCCGTCCGGACCGCAGGTAGCCGGACACCATGTGGAAAACTTGGCCATCACGGTCGTTTTTCGGCCGTTCGAGCCCGCGCGACGCTACGGAAGGCCTTGCGCGGAACCGCTTTGCGTGCGAACCGAGAGGGGAGCGGGCGCCTTCGGGAAACCCTTGCCGTTGGATTCGGTGAAGGGGATTCACAAGGCGACCGTGAGGTGTCGCGGGGGGCTTTCCGCCTCGGTGAAACTTTGGACGGTGTTGCCGAGCCGACACTTTCGCGGAACGTGCGCCTTGGTATAACGATGCTCGGCCGTTGGGCCGTGCAGGGCAATAGAGGGCTCTTGATATGAAACTCAAACTCCTGGCGGGAGCCGCCCTGGCCGCGGTGTTCGCCGCGTCGGGCGCTTCGGCCCAAGAGACCGGCTGGTACGGCGCGGTCGACCTCGGCTACCACTGGCCGAGCCCCGTCAACTCCGAGTCGGACGGCAACGCTCCGGACGGCGCTCACTATCACTGGACCTGGAAGTCGGAGTCCGATTGGACCGGCTTCGTGCGTCTGGGCTACCAGTTCACCCCGAACTGGCGCGCTGAACTCGAAGGCGGCTACCGTCCGGGCGACCTGGAAAGCGTCCGCGGCAACCCGGTCCGTCAGCAGCCCATCGGTCTCTGCACCCCGGGCGTGACCCGTACGGCCTCGGCGCCGAAGTGCGGCTCGCCGGAAGGCTCGATCGAGTCCTGGTCGCTGATGTTCAACGTCCTGTACGACTTCGCGCCGGACGCCAAGCTCAACCCGTTCCTGGGCGCCGGTCTCGGCGTCAACCGCCTGGACGTCCAGACCCTGGGCCAGTTCAGCGGCGTTCCGGGCACGATCACGACCGCCAACCCGGCGATCCAGAACCTGACCGTTGACGACGACGACATCGCGATCGCCTGGCAAGGCATCGCCGGCATGTCGTGGAAGGCGACCGACAAGCTGAAGCTCGACGTCACCTACCGCTACTTCGCCACCGACGACCACAGCTGGCAGTCGAAGGGTTCGGCCGCTCTGCAGCCGGGCACGTTCGAAGGTCAGTACAAGGACCAGTCGCTGACGGTCGGCCTGCGGTACTCGTTCGCGGCTCCGCCGCCCCCGCCGCCGCCCCCGCCGCCGCCGCCTCCCCCGCCGCCGCCGCCT
>JASGDR010000458.1:0-16691 GCA_047607095.1 Caulobacter sp. | reverse complement strand
CTCCAGGTCAGGTTGGGGATCACCTTGCCCCAGACGGCGAAGTCGGGCCGGGCGCCCTTGGCCAGCATGGCCTTCACCACCGGTACGGAAAGGTCGATCGCGTCGTGGGCGGCGAGCGCTCCGTCGACCTTGGCGAAGGGCGTGCGCAGGCCGGCGGCGAGCCAGAGATTGGAAGCGGTCATGGGAGCAACGGCGTCCGTAAGAGGGTCGGTTACCGATAGATAGGTCCGCCCGCGCCGCTTCGCTTGTCGAATTGCGCCGCCGGAGAGCGCCTAGCGCATTTCCCCGAAGTCGACGTCGCGGCGGGCGGCCACGATGGTCACGATGAAGCCGGCCAGCACGTCCAGCAGCACCATCAGGGTGATCAGGAAGAACACCGAGGTGGCGAAGGCCGGGAGCAGCAGGAGCTCCACCAGGCAGACGATGAACAGCACCATCGACAGCGAGTGGTTGATGATCGCCACCTTGCGGCTGGTCGTCGATTTCAGCAGCTCGACGAACAGCACCACCAGCGAGGCGCCCAGCAGGAGATCGCCCCAGCTGACGATCCAGTCGACCCGCGAGGCCATGTGGATGCGGAACAGCTGCTCGCCGAACCGATAGCTGGCCGCGTCGGACGAAAAGCCGCCGCCGACGGTCAGGGCCAGCAGGTTGTAGATCAGCACCGGCAGGGCCAGCAGCGGAAAGGCGGCGAACATGGCGGTGAATTCCCCCGAAGACGGCTTTCAGGGTTAACCGGTTTTGCCGGACGGGTGAAGCGGGGGCCGCCTGCCGCGCGAGCGGGAAGCGCCTTGCGTCCTTCGAGGCTCGCCTTCGGCTCGCACCTCAGGGTGAGGACCTGGGTGCAATGACGCCCTCATCCCGGGGCGCCCGCGCAGCGGGCCTCGAAGGACGCAAGGCCTCCAAGCCTGCTACGCCTCGTCGACGCCCTGCGGATTGCGGGCCCGCGACTGCAGCCACATCACGCCGAAGAGGTCGCTGATCGAGGCCTTCAGGCGGCCGAAGTTGGTGTACTTCGACACCCCGGTCTCGCGGTGACGGTGGTTCACCGGCTGGAAGGCGATCTCGTAGCCCTCGCGCAGCATCAGCGCGGGGATGTAGCGGTGGATGTGATCGAAGTAGGGCAGGCGCAGGAAGGCCTCGCGGCGCATGGCCTTCAGCCCGCAGCCGGTGTCGTTGGCCGTGTCCTTCAGGAGACGCTTGCGCACGCCGTTGCCGAACTTGCTGGCGAAGCGCTTGGCGTTGCTGTCCTGGCGCTTGACCCGCTCGCCGCCGACCAGGGTCAGGCCGGCGGGACCGTCACGCAGGGCCTTGGCCAGGCGCGGAGCGTCGGCCGGGTCGTTCTGGCCGTCGCCGTCCATGGTCACCACGATCGGCGCGCGGGCGGCCAGCACGCCGCTGCGGATCGACCGGCTCTGGCCCGAGTTCTTGCGGTGGCCCAGCACGCGCAGCTGGGGGATCTCGGCCTTCAGGGCGATCAGCAGGGCCTTGGTGTCGTCACGGCTGGCGTCGTCCACGAAGATCATCTCGTAGGACTCGCCGGCGAAGGCGGCGGCGATCTCGCGCGCCAGGGCCGGCGCCGCGCCGCCCTCGTCGAACACGGGCACGACGACGGAGAAATCGGGGATCGCGGCGGGATTGGAAGACGTCATGGCCGCTTTTACCGCAAAACTCGCGCCAGGAAAGGATCGTGCTATTCCAGCACGCATGAGCGCCAACACCAGCCCCGCCGCCACCGCAAGGCCCACGATCGAATCCCGTCTCGACGACTGGTCGCGCGGCTGGCGCGCGCCGGTCTTCGCCGCCCTGGTGGCGCTGATCGCCGGCCTGCCCGGCCTGTTCGCGATGCCGCCGCTGGATCGCGACGAGTCCCGCTTCACCCAGGCCACGGCCCAGATGCTGGAGACCGGCGACTATGTGAACATCCGCCTGCAGGACCAGCCGCGCAACAAAAAGCCCGTCGGCATCCACTGGCTGCAGGCCGTCGCGGTGTCGGCGGTGTCGGCGCCCGAGGACCGGGGGGTCTGGGCCTACCGGATCCCGTCGCTGCTGGGCGCCATGCTGGCGGCGGCGGCCTGCGCCTGGGGCGCGGCCGCCTTCTTCGGTCCGCGCGAGAGCCTGCTGTCGGGCGCGATCCTGGGCGCGACCTTCCTGCTGTCGACCGAGGCCTTCATCGCCAAGACCGACGCCTCGTTGTGCGGCTTCACGACCCTGGCCATGGCGGGTCTCGCCAGGATCTACGCGGCCGGCCTGGCCGGAGAGAAGGCCGGCAAATGGCCCAAGCTCGCCTTCTGGATCGGCATGGCCATGGCCGCCCTGATCAAGGGTCCGGTCGGCCTGCTGGTGGCCCTGTTCTCCATCGTCGGCCTGTGGATCTGGGACCGCAAGGCGGGCTGGCTCAAGCAGCTGGGCTGGAGCTGGGGCCTGATCCTGTTCGCGGCGATCGTCCTGCCCTGGGCCGCCATGATCACCATCGCCACCGACGGCGCCTTCTGGGGCGCGGCGGTGGGCGGCGACCTGGCTCCCAAGCTGGCCGGCGGCCACGAGAGCCATGGGGGCATGTTCGGCTACTACGTCCTGCGCTCGCCGCTGCTGCTGTTCCCCGCCACCCTGCTGCTGCCCGCGGCCCTGGTCCTGGCCTGGAAGGCCCGCAAGGAGCCCGGCGTGCGCTTCGCCCTGTGCTGGCTGGTCCCCACTTGGCTGATGTTCGAGATCCTGCCGACCAAGCTGGTCCACTACACCCTGCCGACCTTCGGCGCCCTGGCCATGCTGATGGCCGCGGCCCTGCGCCAGCCGCTGGGCCTCGTCTCCCGGATCGTCGGCACGGTGCTGCTGGCCATCGCCGGCCTCGCCTTCGCCGCCGTCTGCGTCGTGGCCTGGAAGATTTACGCACCGCCTTCGGTCCTGCCGCTGGCGATCCTGTCGGCCCTGCTGTTCCTAGCCGCCGCGGCCGCGGGCGGTTGGCTGATCCTGCGCCGCCAGGCCGCCCTGGCTCTGGTGACGGCCGGCGCGCTGGGCGTGCTGGCGCACGGCGCCATGGCCGGTCTGCTGGCTCCGCGCCTCGACGCTCTATGGCTCTCGCCTCGCCTCGCCCATGCGCTGGAGGCGGCGGAGCTGGCCCCCCGCGCCGGCGCGTCGGGCCCGGTGGCCGTCACCGGCTACGCCGAGCCGAGCATGGTCTTCCTGCTGGGCACGACGACCGAGCTCACCGATCCGGAAGGCGCGGCCGACGCCGTGGATGAAGGTCGCCCCGCCGTGGTCGAGTCCCGCAAGGACGCCGATTTCCGCAAATTCCTGGCCGCGCTGGGTCACACGCCGCGCCCGGCCGGCGAAATCAAGGGCCTGAACTATTCCAACGGCGACGAGCAGGTGCTGCGCATCTATCGCGGCGAGCCCCGCCGCCACGACGCGCCGGAAGACGCCGAAGACGCCGCGGCCCCCGCCGCGACGGCGCACGAGGAGGCCCGGCCGTGAGCCGCTTCATCGAGATCGTCGAGGTCGGCCCCCGCGACGGCCTGCAGAACGAGAAGGCCATCCTGTCGGTCGAGGAAAAGCTCGACCTGATCCGCCGCCTGGAAGCGGCCGGCGCCCGGCGCACCGAGGTGGTGTCGTTCGTGAACCCCAACCGCGTGCCGCAGATGGCCGGGGCGGAAGAGATCATGGACGCCCTGGGCGGCCCCGATCCGAAACGCTCGCGCATCGGCCTGGTGCTCAACATGCGCGGCTGGGAGCGCTGCGTCTCCACCGGCTGCGACGAGGCCAACGTCGTGGTCTGCGCGTCGGACGGCTTCGGCGTCAAGAACCAGGGCGCCACGGTCAACCAGCAGCTGGACGCCCTGGCCGCCATCGTCGAGCGCCAGGCGGTCGACGGCGGCCCGCCGATCACCGCCACCATTTCGGTGGCCTTCGGCTGTCCGTTCGACGGCGAGGTGTCGCAAGACCAGGTCGTGGCCATCGCCCGCGAGGCGGCGGCCATGAACGTGCCCGAGATCGCCATCGCCGACACCATCGGGGTCGCCGATCCCTGGACCGTCCGCAAGCGCATCGAGGCCGTCCGCGCCGCGGCGCCGGACGCGCGCCTGCGCATGCACTTCCACGACACCCGCAACACGGGTCTGGCCAACGCCTTCGCCAGCGTCGAGGCCGGGGTCGACGTGCTCGACGCCTCGGTCGGCGGCCTGGGCGGCTGCCCCTTCGCCCCGGCGGCGACGGGCAACATCGGCACCGAGGATCTGGTCTACATGCTGGAGCGGGCCGGCTTCGAGACCGGCTACGACCTGGATGCGCTGATCACGATCGGCCGCGACATCAGCCAGCGCCTGGGCAAGGCTCCGGCGTCTTCGCTGGCCCGTGCCGGCGGGTTTCCTCCCAAATAACCCTCTCCCGTGGGGAGAGGGAGGGGCCCGCGCCGCAGGCGTGGGAGGGTGAGGGCGTACGCCGTCGGCGGTCCCGTCACCCGTTCAATGTGCGAAATCGGAAAGGGTGTAACCCCTCACCCTCCCAGGCTATCGCCTGGGCCCCTCCCTCTCCCTCTGGGAGAGGGTGAGATTCAGGCCGCGAACCGGCCCAGGTCCTGCTTGCTCTCCACCAGGTCCAGCACGTCGCCCATGCGGAAGCCGGGATCGGCCGGATGCAGGGCGTCGTAGATCGAGCGGGCGAAAGCCAGGTCGGCCGGGGTCTTCACGCGCCAGTCCAGGTGGCTCCAGTCGCGCACGGCCCGCAGGTGGGCCTGGCGGAAGCGGCCCGGCTGGTTGCGGATGGCGGCGGTGGGCGAGATGCGGGCCAGCGGGTCGCGCTCCTCGCCGGCGGCGGTGCGCAGGGTCTGGGCGGTGACCACCTCGACCTCCAGCCCGGCCGGATAGGTGCGGTGCACGCGGTTGGAGGCGTAGTCGGCGCCGCTGGAGAGGGCCAGGCGCACGGTCTGGTCGATCAGGCCCGGATCGACGAACGGCGCGTCGCCCTTCAGGCGGACGATGTGGCTGACCGGGCCGGCGGCCTCGGCGCAGCGGGCGATGCGGTCGAGGATGTCGGCGCCCGCCCCGCGATGGACGGTGACGCCGCGCGACACCAGGAAGCCGGCCAGGGCGTCGTCGGGCGCCTGGTCGCTGGTGGCGACGATGATCTTGGAAAGGGTGCGCGCCTCGCGGATCCGCTCCAGCTGGCGCAGGATCATCGGCTGGCCCTGGAGGGTCGCCATCGCCTTGCCGGGCAGACGGCTGGAGCCCATGCGGGCCTGCAGGACGGCGAGGATCATCGGCTTTGCCTCCCTTCGAGGCGTTCTCGGTTCTTTCTTGAACCTTGAGCTTTGAGTCGGCGGCCCCGCTAGGCGACCCAACGTCGCGGGTCGAGGGCCACCGGATCGTCGATGGCCATCTCGTCCCAGTCGAGGTCCGGCGGCGGGCTGGAAGCGGCGGCGACGACCGCGGAGAGTTCGGCGGCCGAGGTCACGCCCACGATCACGGCCGAGGCTTCCGGGCGCGACAGCGCGAAACCAAGCGCGGCCTGCAGCGGGTCGGAGCGGCCTTCGGCGATCATTCGGCGCACGCGCGACAGGCGGCCCGAGGCCCCCTTCAGCTGGGCCGGAACCCGGTCGGGCGGCAGGAACAGCAGGCCGTTGAGGAAGATCGAGCGCAGCTGCACCTCGATGCCCATGCCGGCGATGCGCTGCAGCGAGCCGTCGGCCAGCAGGCGCTGGTCGAGCAGGCTGGCCGGGGCTTGAAGAATGTCGGGCTTGAAGCGGCGGGCGACGCCGACGGGATCGTCGGTGGCGTGGGCCGAGATGCCGATGTTGCGGAACAGGCCCTGCTCGCGCAGGCGGTGCAGGCGGTCCCACATGGCCGGGCCATGGGCGCCGAACAGCTCCGAAGGCGACTGGACGATGATGGCGTCGGCGCGCTCCAGCCCCATGCGGCGCAGCGAGGCGCGGGCCTCGGCCTCGACGAAGTCGGGGCCGCGGTCGGCGCGGGCGGCCGCCAGGGTCACGCGGCACGAGACCGGACGCGGGATCAGGTCGCCGAGCACGGACTCCGAGCGGCCGTAGACGCCCGAGACGTCCAGCACCGACAGGCGGGCGCGCGCGGCGATGTTCAGGATGTCGCGCGCCTCGGCCTCGGGGGAACGCGAACGCGGCGACGCGTTCATGCCGTCCAGTCCGAACTGGGCGGCGGCGAGACCGAGCTTGGAGACGGTGAGCGACATGAAAATCCGCGTCGGGTGAGCACCAATGTCGGGCAGCGTACGCGCCAAGGTTTGAAGAAGGCGTTTCTGGAAACTTGCCGAGGGGTTAAGATCGGGCCGATGGACCTTACCGATCCCGCCGTCTCTTCCGGCTCCGAATGGCCCATCCACGGCCTGGCCGACGACGTCCGGCCGGCCCTGGAAAAGGCCCTGGCGCTGGGTCCCGCGGCCCTGGCCACGATCATCGCCCTGGAGGGCGGCGGGCCGCGCCCGGTCGGCACGCAGATGCTTTTCGCGCAAGGCTTTACGAGCGGCTTCCTGTCGGGCGGCTGCATCGAGGGCGACGTCGAGATCCACGCCCGCGCGGTGCTGGAAAGCGGCGCGCCCCGACGCCTGGTCTACGGCGAGGGCAGCCCCTGGCCGGACATCCGGCTGCTGTGCGGCGCGCGCATCGAAATCCTCGTCGAGCGCATCGACGTCGACGACGTCGCGACGCGCGACCTTTTGACTCATGCAATCGAAAGACGTCCGGCCCTGTGGCTGAGCGACGGCGTGCGGCGGCTGTGCGCTCCGCTCGACGCGCCCCGCGCCGCCTGGCCCGGCGCCTTCGCCCGCCGCTTCGATCCGGTCCCGCGGCTGGTGGTGGTGGGCGGCGACCCGACGGCCCTGGCCCTGGCGAGCCTCGGCGCCCAGGCCGGGTTCGAGACCACCTTGCTCCGCCCCAAGGGACCGCGCGCGCCTCCGCCCCTGGCCGGCGTCGCCTACGGCCGCGATGCGCCGGGCGAGGCTCTGGCGGCGATCGGCCTCGATCCCTGGACGGCGGTGGCGGTCTGCGGCCACGACATGGCGCTGGACCACGCGGCCCTGCTGACCGCCCTGCCCTCGCCCGCGCCCTATGTCGGCCTGCTGGGCGCGCGGCGGCGCCTGACCGAACGGATCGCGGCCCTGCGGGCGGACGGATTGCCGGAGCGGGACCTGGCGAAGCTGCGCGCGCCGATCGGCCTGGATCTCGGCGGCAAGGCTCCGTTCGAGGTGGCGATCGCCGTGCTCGGCGAGATCATCGCCGCCCGCCACGGCCAGCCGGCGCTGGAGAGACGGGCCTGCGCCGATCCCCATCCCGCAAGAGGAGAAGGACCTAAGCCTTCCAGTCCCCCGACTTCCCGCCCGTCTTCTCGAGCAGGCGCACGGCCTCGATGACCATGCCCTTCTCGGCGGCCTTCAGCATGTCGTAGATCGTCAGGCAGGCGACCGACACGGCGGTCAGCGCCTCCATCTCCACGCCCGTCGGGCCGGTGGTCTTGACCCGGGCCGTCACCGCCAGCCCGCCCTCGCCCGGCTCGACCTCGACCACCACCTTCGACAGGGCCAGCGGATGGCACAGCGGGATCAGGTCGGACGTCTTCTTGGCGGCCATCACCCCGGCCAGCTCGGCCACGGCGCGCACGTCGCCCTTGCGGCCGGTCCCCGAAACGGCCAGCGCCAGGGTCTGCGGCGCCATGCGCACGAAGCCCGTCGCCACCGCCTCGCGCGCGGTCGAGGCCTTGTCGGAGACGTCGACCATGCGGGCCCGGCCCTGGTCGTCGATGTGGGTCAGCTTGCTCACTTTTCGCGGCGCCCTATCGTTCCAGAAGCCTCGGCATCAGCTCGACCATGTTGCAGGGCTTGTGGCGGCTGTCGAGCTGGGCGGCGATGACCTTGTCCCAGCCGTCCTTCACCGCCCCGTTCGAGCCGGGCAGGCAGAACACGAACACCCCGTCGATCAGCCCGGCCGTGGCCCGCGACTGCAGGGTCGAGAGCCCCACCGAGGCGTAGGACACCAGGTGGAACACCACGGCGAACCCGTCGATCACCTTGTCGAACAGCGGCTGCAGCGCCTCGACCGTCACGTCGCGCCCCGTCAGGCCCGTGCCGCCGGTGCTGACCACCGCGTCGACCTCGCCGCTCGCGATCCAGCCGCGCACGGTGGCGCGGATCTTCTCGATGTCGTCGCGCACCACCGCCCGGCCGGCGAAGTCGTGGCCGGCGGCCTTCACGCGCTCGATCAGGATGTCGCCCGAGGTGTCGGTGCTTTCGTCGCGGGTGTCGGAGACGGTCAGGATCGCCACCCGCACCGGCTTGAACGGCAGCTCCGGCTTGATCCCGCCGCCCGGGGTGAGGCCTGACATCTGAGTTCTCCGCTTCTTTGCCCGCCGCGCGACAGGCGCCGAAACCGCTGACACTTTCGGCTGCCGCGCTTTGGTCAATCCCAACGCTGCGCGTCGGTCCTATCCTGCGCCGTCGGCTCGATCCAGCGCGCGCCGTCCGGGCCGTGCTCCTTCTTCCAGAACGGCGCCCGGCTCTTGAGCCAGTCCATCAGGAAATCGCACGCCTCGAAGGCGGCCCGGCGGTGTTTCGACGCCGTCGCCACGAACACCACCGCCTCGCCCGGCGCGATCCTTCCCACCCGGTGGACGATCCGCCAGTCCTGCAAGGAAAACCGCGCCGCCGCCTCGACGGCGAAGGCCTCGATCGCGCTTTCGGTGAAGCCCGGATAGGCCTCCAGCTCGAGGATCGAGGCGGCCCCGCCCTCGGCGCGGGCGAGCCCCACGAAGCTGGCCACCGCGCCCGTCTCGTCGCGGCCGGCGCAGAAGTCCGTCAACAGCGCGCCGGGGTCGAACGGCGCCTCGGTCAGGGTGATCATCCGCCGCTCATCGGCGGCAGGAAGGCGACCTCGGTGGCGGCCGCCAGGGCCGCCTCGCCCCGCACCAGGGCCTTGTCGACGGCCACTTGCACGCCGGGACCGGCCAGCGCCTCGGCGAGGTCGGCGTCGTCGGCGGCGAGGCGGGCGCGCAGGGCCGCCAGGCTTCCCGCCTCGACCTCGCGCTCGCGCCAGCCGGCCTGGTCGGCCAGGCGCCCGAACAGCAGCACCCGGGCCATCCCTAGCCTCCGGTCGTCGACATGTGGCGAGCCACGGCCGGACGCGGCGCGGCGACCTGGAAGTCGTGGCCCTTGGGCTTGGCGCCGATCGCCGCGTGGATCGCCGCCGCCAGCTCGCCGTCGGTGGCCCCGCCGCGCAGCACGGCCCGCAGGTCGCTGGCGTCGTCGCGGCCCAGGCACGTGTGCAGGGTGCCGGTGCAGGTCAGCCGCACCCGATTGCAGGCGTCGCAGAAATTGTGGCTGAGCGGGGTGATGAAGCCCAGGCGCCCGCCGGTCTCCTCGACCTTGGCGTAGCGGGCCGGACCGCCGGTGGCGTAGGCCTGGTCCGTCAGGGTCCAGTAGGACGACAGCTCGCGCCGCACGTCCCGCAACGACAGGAACTGGTCGGTGCGGTCCTCGTCGATCTCGCCCAGCGGCATGGTCTCGATCAGGGTCATGTCGCAGCCGCGGGCGTGGGCCCACGAGATCAGCGCCGGCAGCTCGGCGGCGTTGTCTCGCTTCAGCGCCACGGCGTTGATCTTGACCTGAAGGCCGGCCGCCAGGGCCGCGTCGATCCCGCCGATCACCCTGGTCACGTCGCCGCCGCGGGTCAGCCGGCGGAAGAGATCGGGCTTGAGCGTATCGAGCGAGACGTTGATCCGCTTGATCCCCGCCGCCGCCAGGCGCTGCGCGTGCTGGGCCAGCTGGGTGCCGTTGGTGGTCAGGGTCAGCTCGTCCAGGGCGCCGGTCTTCAGATGGCGCGAGAGGGCCTCGACCAGCTCCATGATCCCCTTGCGCACCAGCGGCTCGCCGCCGGTCAGCCGAACCTTGCGCACCCCCAGGCCCACGAAGGTCGAGGTCAGGCGGTCCAGCTCCTCCAGCGTCAGCACCTCCGCCTTGGGCAGGAAGGTCATGTGCTCGGCCATGCAGTAGACGCAGCGCAGGTCGCAGCGGTCGGTCACCGACACACGCAGATAGCTCACCGCCCGGCCGAAGCCGTCGATCAGGCGAGGGGTGTCGTCAGGGGACGTCATATCCGCGATAGAATAGGCGTCTCGGAGCCTGGCGGAAAGGGAGCGGATGCGGCTGGAGGCCATCGTGCTGGCGGCGGGGGCCGCGTCGCGGTTCGGCGGCGGTAAGCTGGTCGCGGCCTATCGCGGCCGGCCGCTGCTGGATCACGCGCTGGACGCGGCCCTGGCCGCGCCGGCGCGAGGGGTCACGGTCGTCCTGCGTCCAAGCGACGACGACGCCCTGGCGCTGGTCGAGCGCCGGTCCCAGCCCCGGCTGCGCGCCCTGGTCGCGCCCGCCGCCGGCGAAGGCCTGGGCGCTTCGCTGCGCACGGCGATCCTGGCCCTGCCCGACGACGCCGAGGCGGCGCTGGTGCTGCTGGGCGACATGCCGCGCGTCCCGCACGACCTGGCCGACCGCCTGGTCCAGGGCCTGGAGGCCGGCGCGGGCATCGCCGCGCCGCTCCACGCCGGCCGCCGGGGCCATCCGGTGCTGTTCGCCCGCCGCTGGTTCGCCGACCTCGCGGCCCTGGCCGGCGATCGCGGCGCGCAGGGCGTGCTCACCCGGGCCGGCGACGCCCTCGCCCTGGTCGAGACCGACGACCCGGGCGTGCTGTTCGACGTCGACCTGAAGCGGGACCTGGAGCAGTAGTCCGCTCGCTGGCTTCCAGGCCTGGAAACGGTTGACGCCGGAAGGGGCGCCCCCATATTCAATTTCAACTAGGAGCGGAACGCCAATCTCGCCGAAATGACGATCATTCAATTCGAGAACCAAGGCCCCAAGCCCCTCGTGCTCACGATCGAGCCGCGGGGCGACAAGCACGAAATTCCCCACCTCGCCATCGCCGGCATCCGCTTCACACCGAAGGATGGTCTCGAAACCCGCCATGACTGTTCGGTTTCGGCGTATGGGCTTAGCCTTTGGTGTGACGCCGAAAGCTACGAAATCGACTTCGTCCATCCGACGGCCTACCAGCGCCTGATGTGGGACCTGTGCGTCGGCCGCGGGTGGTGCGGAAGCACCGTGAACGGCGAGCCCCTGCACGTTGACGACCTGCTTCCCGGTTCGGGCGTCATCACGGCGGAGGCCTTCGCCAAGCTCGTGCTCCAGGCCGACGACTGCTCCATGGACTGGCCGCCCGCCGCGCGCTTTCTGCGCCAGATCGAGGCGCGGTTCGTCGAGCATATGGGTTCGGCGTCGATCGACGTGAGAGCGCTCGCCTATAACCTTGCGAGACCGTTCGAGCGCGAAGCGGCGACGGACGAGCCGGTGCTCTAGCGCTCCAGCGCCTCGTACCGCCGCACCTCGCGCCAGTGCAGCCACACGCCTAGCGCCAGGGTGAGGAGGATGGCGTAGCTCCAGACCGCCAGGCTCATCATGTAGGTGTTGATGGTCACCCGCAGGTCGATCAGCACCGCCAGGTGCGAGACCACGGCCACCAGCTGAAAAGCGGCGATGGCCACGGTCCACAGCAGGCGCGAGCGGACCGACTCCCAGATGAAGAACGCCGCCGTCAGCACGTCGACGGCCATCAGGCCGACGTCGGGATTGATCCGGCTGTGGCGGAAGATCACCAGCGAGGCCGCCCATGAGGCCAGGACGGCGATCGCGATACGGCTCGCCGACGGACCGCCGCGCCAGAACGCCAGGCCGCAGACGACCAACGCCAGGACGAGATAGAAATAGGCCGACACGAGTACGCCCCCCTTCACCGCGCCCAGGTTGACGCAAGTCTGGCCCGGATCAAGCTTGATCCGGGCCAGAGCTTACGCCTTGGATGTCGGCGGCGGCGCCGTGACGGGCTGCCAGGCCCTAGTGCCGCGTCTTCTCGCCGTCGCAAAGGATCCGACGGATCTCGTCGACGATGCGCACCGCGCCGTCGGCGTCGTCCGCCGCTTCCATATCGACGAGCCTACGCAACAGCACCGTCAGGACCCGCTGCTGGGTCGGACACAAGGAGCGAATGCACCGCCCGAACTCGGCGGCCTCCTCGATGGCCGGATCCATAATCGCCAGGACCGCGCTCATGCCGCGCCCTCCATTAGAACTTCAAGGCCCACGACTTCAGGAGATTCAGGCGGCGCGGCCGCCGTCGACGGCGCGCAGGCCCGAGGTGCGCGGCGTGTCGCCGCCCTCGACCTTGCCCAGATCGCCCTGAGCCAGAGCGCCGCAACCGATCTGGGCGCGGACTTCGGCGAGATCGCCGTGCGCCTTCACGATGGTGCGGCGGGCCGACAGGATGTGGGTCAGGGTGACGCCCAGGGTCTCCAGGGCTTCCTGGCCGATCACGGCCGACAGGTGCGCGTCCATCCGCAGGGTGGGCAGCAGGCCCATCAGCTCGGCGGTTTCACGCACGGCCGCGTCGATGGCGGCTTCGGCTTGCTTCAGTTTTTCGGCCCCGGCTCGGGCTGCGTCGCTGCGCTTCATGCAAGACTCTCCCACTCGCGCGGGCGCCCCCCGCACGTTCAAAGGCTTGGATTGTTGGAATTTTGGTTTTTGCCGGTCCCGTCGCGGCGATCAGTTCGCCGGCGGGGCGCTCCAGCCCTCGCGGAACCGCTGAAGGGCGAAGAGGAATTCATGGGCTCCCATGGTCACCACGCTGAGCAGCACGCCGGCCGCCAGGGCTGAAACCAGGATCAGGCCCATCCATTGGGCGGGGGTCAGGTCATGGCGCCAACCTCCCCGCGTTCGGATCTGATCGGGCTGTCGTCCGACAGGAAGGCCGTGGCCGCGAGCACCCGCAGCAACAGCTTCGAAGGAGGATCCCCGGCCGCCTGGGCCTTGCGCAGAGCCGACACCGTTTCCGGCACCAGGCGCTCCCGCTCGGGGGTGGCCGCCATCAGAGTCAGGCCTTCCTCGAGAGACTTCCAGCTCGCGATGAAGAAGGCCGATCCCGGGGGCGAGCCAGTCGTCTTGGTCTTGGGTGTGTTGTCGTTCATGGCCGCTCCCGCTGCTGACGTCAGGAGAGACCGGCTCAGGTTCGTCGGCTAGGCCCGGTGATTGCCTACGGTAGTCATTACCGGGGTGCTGTTCCCACGCCACGAAGGCCAGGGCGGCGTCCCGGCGGCCCATGCCGGCCAGGCGTCGGCGGGCGCTGAGCACGTGCATCTCGACGGTCTTGGGCGACAGGCTGAGCAGGCGCGCGATTTCCTTCGAGCGCTGATGCTTGGCGATCAGGCGCAGGATCTCGCGCTCACGCGGCGTGAGCTTCTCGAAACCAAGGCTGTCGGCAGGCTCGACCATGGCGCTAACATGGTCCTAGCACAGCCTCCCGTCCAGCGGGTCCGGCGTCAAATCCGGTCGCTTCAAAGTTAACGTTCGGACAGTTTTCCGGATCAGGCGTCGCGCACCAGCGGCAGGCTCGTGGTCGCCTGACCCGACAGCGCCAGCAGGGCGTTGGCCACGGCCGGACCGATCACCGGCGTGCCCGGCTCGCCCACCCCGCTGGGGGGCGCGGCGGACGGCAGGATGTGGGTTTCCACGCTCGGGGCCTCGGTGATCCGCAGCACCCGGTAGGTGTCGAAATTGCTCTGGTCGACCACCCCGTCGGTGAGGGTCACCCGACCATACAGCGCCGCCGACAGGCCATAGCAGGTTCCGCCCTCCATCTGGGCGGCGATCTGGTCGGGCGAAACCGCCACGCCGCAGTCGATGGCGGTGACCACCCGGCCCACGCGCGGCTCGCCGTCGACCAGCTTGACCTCGGCCACCTGGGCCACGACCGAGCCGAAGCTCTCGTGCACGGCGATCCCCCGCGTCCATCCCGCCGCCGCCTTCGGACCGGCCTTCTCCACGGCGAGGTTCAGCGCCGCCAGATGCCGGTTCGCCCCGGCCTTGGCGTAGAGGGCGCGGCGGTATTCGACCGGGTCCTTGCCGGCCTTGCGGGCCAGTTGGTCGATCGTATGCTCCATGACGAAGGCGTTGTGGGTCGCCCCCACCGAGCGCCACCACAGCACCGGCACGCCCACCTCGGGGAAGGCGACCTGGGCGTCGACCACGGGCGTAGCCTTCAGATAGGGCGAATCCGAAGCCCCCTCGACGGCGGTCTGGTCGACGCCCTTCGAGGGCATCGGCGAGTCCTTCATGATCGACTGGCTGACGATGCGGTGGCGCCAGGTCGCGGGCATCCCGTCCTTGTCCAGGCCCACCCGCACGGCGTGGACCACCAGCGGCCGGTAGTAGCCAGCCTTCATGTCGTCCTCGCGGGTCCAGACCAGCTTCACCGGCGTGCCGCCCCCATCCTTCTTGGCGGCGACCTTCTTGGCCACGTGCACGCACTCGGCCACGTAGTCGGAATTGAAGGTCGCCCGCCGCCCGAACGAGCCGCCGGCGAACAGGGTCTCGATCTCGACCGAACCCGGCAGGGTCCCGACGATCTTGGCCGCCGCCAGCTGGTCCAGGGTCTGGCCCTGCGAGCCGTGCACCAGCTTGACCGAGTTGCCGTCGACGATCGCCACGCAGTTCATCGGCTCCATGGTGGCGTGGGCCAGATAGGGAAACTCGTAGACCGCCTCGAAGACGTCGCTTCCACCCGCGGCGGCCGCGTCGCCTTTCGCCCCGAACGACTCCCATTTCTGATCGGCCGGGCCCTTGCCCGTGGCGAGGTCTCGAAACGCCGCCGCGATCTCCTTCGAGCCGCGCTTCTCGGCCTTGGCCTCGTCCCAGCGCACGACCAGCGCCTCGCGCCCCAGCCGCGCGGCCCAGGTGGATTTCGCCACCACCGCCACGCCCGTCGGGATCTCGAACACGTCGACCACCCCGGCCACCTTCCTGGCCGCATCGGCGTCGAAGCTTTCGACCTTGGCGCCGAAGCGCGGCGGATGGGCGACCATCGCCGTCAGCATGTCGGGCAGATGGACGTCCTGGGTGTAGCGGGCCGTGCCGTCGACCTTGGCCTGGGCGTCCTTGCGGCGCACCCGGTCGGTTCCGATCAGGGTGAAGGCCTTGGGGTCCTTCAGCGGCGGATTTTCGGGCGGCGTGACCTTGGCGGCGTCGGCCGACAGGTCGGCGAAGGCGGCGCTCTTGCCCGAGGCGTGGGTCAGCACCCCGTCCTTGACCACGATCTCGCCGGCCGGAACGTTCCAGCGGTTGGCGGCGGCCTCGACGAACATCGCCCGCGCCCCGGCGCCGGCCTTGCGCAGCTGCTCCCAGCTGTTGGAGATCGCCGAGCTGCCGCCGGTCAGCTGCGCGCCCAGCGAGCCGTTGCCGTAGAGCTTGGCGTTGGCCGGCGACTGCTCGACCCGCACCTTGGTCCAGTCGGCGTCCAGCTCCTCGGCGACGATGGCGGCCAGGCCCGCATGGCTGCCCTGGCCGAACTCGATGTGCTTGGAGATCACCGTGACGAAGCCGTCGGGCTCGAAGCGGATGAACGGGCCGAACGCCCCCACCTCGACCTTGGAGCCGGCGCTCATCAGGTCGGCCGGCGAGCAGCCGACCACCAGGGCGCCGCCGACCACCGCCGCGCCCACCACCACCTCGCGGCGGCTGAACCCTTCCGGTTTCACGGGCGCGTTCATCGCGCTTCTCCGCGCTGCACCCGCGACGTCGCGCCCGAGGCGGCCGCGACCGCCTCGTCGACCGCGGCTTCGAGCTCAGTCTCCGCCGCCGCCGCCGCGGCGACCACCGGGACCGCCTTGCCCAGCGCAGCTTCCTTGATCGCCGCCCGGATCCGCTGATAGGCGCCGCAGCGACAGATGTTGCCGCCCATGGCCGCGTCGATGTCGTCGTCGGTGGGCTTCTTGTTGGCTTCGAGCAGGGCCGCGGCCGACATGATCTGGCCCGACTGGCAGTAGCCGCACTGCGGCACGTCCAGCTTCACCCAGGTCTGCTGCAGCGGGTGCGCCCCGCCCAGCCCCTCGATGGTGGTGATCTTGGCGCCGGAGAGGGCGGCGATCGGGGTGACGCACGAGCGCACCGGAGCGCCGTCCACATGCACCGTGCAGGCCCCGCACTGCGCCAGGCCGCAGCCGAACTTCGTGCCCGTCAGGCCCAGCTCGTCGCGCAGCACCCACAGCAGCGGCGTGTCGGGATCGGCCTCGACCGACATCGCCTTGCCGTTGACGTCCAAGCTCGCCGCCATGCGCCGTCTCCTCGCCCTCGACGCGAAGCTAACACCGTTATCCGACGGCTTCGCCAGTGAAATTTCAACACCGGGACGCGGCCGACGGGCCGGTTCCGCGACGCCTGTTGCGCGAAAGGCCTCACGTTCGGCTCCGACGCACCCTAGCTTGAATGCACGACGTCTTCAGAGGACCCCGCCTTGGACTCCTTCCCCGCCTACTTCCCCCTCGCCGGCCGCAAGGTGGTGATCGCCGGAACCGGCGAGGGCGCCGAGGCCAAGGCCCGGCTGTTCGACGGCTCACCCGCGACCCTGATCCGGCTGGAGGACCAGAAGGCCTTCCTGCCGGGCGCCTACGCCGGCGCCGTGCTGGCCTTCGTCTCGAGCCCGGACGAGGTGTTCGCCCAGGCCGCCGCCCGCGCCGCGCGGGCCGCCGGCGTGCTGGTCAACGTCGTCGACAAGCCCGACATGTGCGACTTCAACACCCCCGCCGTCATCGACCGCGGCGAGGTGGTGGCCGCCGTCGGCACCGGCGGCGCCGCGCCCGTCCTGG
>JASGDR010000457.1:0-4186 GCA_047607095.1 Caulobacter sp. | reverse complement strand
GCTCGCGGCGGGGGCTGGGGGCGGCGGGCCAGGCGGCCGCCAGCGCCGTCCCGCCGCCGCCGAGGGCGGCGGCGGTCAGGGCGCCGAGGGAAACGATCAGGCGGCGGCGGTCGAGCATCGGTCTCGTCTTCCTCACATGGCCCAGTTCATCTGCACGCCGAAGGTGCGCGGGCGCACCACGAACCGGCTCGCGCCCAGGCCGTAGTCCTGATAGCCGAAGGTCTGGGCCCGTTCGTCGCCGATGTTCTCCATGAAGGCGGCCACGGTCACGTCGCGCACCCGGATCGACACCCGGGCGTCGAACAGGTTGTAGGCGTCGAAATAGGTGTCCTCGTTGAGGAAGCCCGGCGAGCGCGACACGTAGCGGTGCATCAGGGTCAGGGTCGGGGCCTGGTCTCCGGCGAAGCGCCAGGTCGCGGTGTTCGACACCCGCCACTTGGCGGCCGAGGGCAGGCGCTTGCCGTCGACCAGCACCGAGTTGGCCACGGTTTCCGACAGAGTGGCGTCCAGATAGGTGGCGTTGGTCACCAGGCTGAAGGCCCCCAGGTTCACCGTCGCGGTCGTCTCCACGCCCTTGATCGTCGCCGAGCCGGCGTTGGCCCCGTAGGTGTAGCCGTCCGAGCGGTTCAGGCGGACCTGCAGGTTGCTCCAGTCGATGTAGAAGCCGGTGACGTCGAGTAGCAGCTTGCGGTCGGCCAGGTTCAGGCGCGTGCCGACCTCGTAGTTCCACAGCGAGTCGGAGGTGGTGCCGGCCGGGGTGTCGAAGCCCGCCAGCGGGAAGATCGTGTTGGGCGAGCCGAAGCGGTAGCCCTTCGAGGCCACGGCGTAGACCATGGCGTCGGGGCTGACCTCGTACTTGGCCGAGACCTTCGGCGCGAAGCCGTCGTCCGAGACCGAATAGGGGTCCGAATAGACCGCCGGATCGTAGAAGATCCCGTGATAGTCGGTGCGGGTGTTGGACGAGGTGTCGAACAGGCGCCCGCCGCCGGTCAGGGTCAGCTTGCCGAAGTGCAGGTTGGCCTCGCCGAACAGGGCCTTTTCGGTGCCCTTGGTGTGCGAGGCGCCCCAGTAGTATTCGTCGCCGTTGCGGGCGGTCACCGTCGGGTTGGCCGCGCCGTAGCCCGGCGACCACAGGTGCTCCTCGAAGCCCTTCTTGGTCTCGATCTGGGTGGCGCCGATCAGCCAGTCGAACCGCTCGCCCTTGGGCGAGGCCAGGCGCACCTCGTACGAATAGGTTTCGCTCTCGCCGTACTGCTGGAAGTAGTGCAGGCCCGAGTTGACGAAGCCGTAGTAGGGCGTGAAGTCGTCGCGGATGTCGCCGGTCTTCTTGTTGTAGGCGGCGATGGCCGTCAGCGTCGCGAAGCTGAACTCCTGATCCCAGCGCAGGCTGTGCAGCTGGGTCTTGAAGGTCATCGGGATCTCGAAGTTGGTCGACTTCTTGAGGATGCCGTAGTTCAGGTTGCTGGCGCTGGAGTCGTCGACCTTGGTCTTCTGGTAGAGGCCCAGGTACGACAGCTTGGTCGCCTCGTTCGGGGTGAACACCACCGAGCCGCGGCCGGTGAAGGTGTGCAGGTCGTTGGACCCTTCGACGCCGGCCCCGACGTTGTCGATATAGCCGGCGTCCACCCGTTGCACGACCACGCCGCGCACGGCCAGCTTGTCGGCCACGACCGGGATGTTGACCATGCCCTTGAGGCGGTAGTTCTCCTCGCCGGCGCTGTTCTTGGTGGTCGAGAGACCGACCTCGGCGGCGGCGTCATAGCCCGAGGCGTCGGCCTGCTTGGCGATGTAGTTGATCGCGCCGCCCAGCGACGCCGAGCCGAACAGCGTGCCCTGCGGGCCGCGCAGCAGCTCCACGCGCTCCACGTCGAAGGCGTCGATGTCGGGCACCACGACGGTGTAGCCCGGCTCGGTCATCGGGATGTCGTTGATGAAGTAGCCGGTGGTGCCCTGGCCCTGGTCGAGGCCGGCGGTGGTGCCCACGCCGCGGATCACGGCGGTGGAGTTGTTCGAGGGGCCCTCGTTGAAGGCCACGCCCGGCATGCGGCTCAGGTAGTCCTTGAAGTCCTGGGCGCCGATGGCGGTCAGCTGTTCGCCCGTGGCGGCCGACACGCCGCCGGCCACCTCGCGCAGCTTCTCCTCGCGCTTGCTGGCGGTGACGATGATCTCGCCCACCAGCGCCGGATCTTCGGCGGGCGGCGCCGCGGCGTGGGCCAGGCTCGCCGTCAGGGCGAAGACGGCCAGGGCCGCTCCGCCGAAATAGGCCTTCTTGGTCATAGCAAAATCCCCTCTTGCCAATGAGACCCCGTGCGCTCGGGCGGGCGCCCGTCGCCGGAAACGTGTTGCGGTGGTTTGGATGGGCGGGCGCGGCGGCCTCAGCCGTCGGTTGGCCCGTAGCGCTGCTTGCCGCCGACGAAGGTGCGCAGCACCTTGGCCTGGCGGATCTTCACCGGATCGACGGCCAGCAGGTCGGTGTCGAGCACGGTGATGTCGGCCAGGCAGCCCGGCGCGATCCTGCCCAGCCGGTCTTCCTGGAAGCCGGCGAAGGCGTTGTTGCGGGTGTAGGCGACGAGGGCCTGCTCGACGGTGGTCTTCTGGTCGGGCAGCCAGCCGCCGGGATTGGCCTCGTCGATCGTCCGCCGGGTGGCGGCCGCGTAGATCCCCTCCAGCGGATCCAGCGGGGCCACGGGCCAGTCGGAGCCGAAGGTCACGGTCGCGCCGCTCGAGAACAGCGACTCGAAGGCGTAGGTGCCCTTCAGGCGGGCCTTGCCCAGCGGCTTCTCGGCCCAGCGCCCGTCGTCGATGGCGTGATAGGGCTGCACCGAGGCGATCACCTTTTGCGGCGCGAAGCGGGCGATGGCCTTCTGCGTCAGGTGCTGGGCGTGCTCGACCCGGAAACGCCGGTCGCGCGGGCCGTTGACCTTGGCGACGTCGGCATAGAGGTCGAGGATGTCGTCATTGGCCTCGTCGCCGATGGCGTGGACGGTCACCTGCAATCCGCGCCGGTCGGCTTCGCCCACCCACTCGCGCAGGTCCTTCAGGCTGGTGACGCGGACGCCGTGATTGTCGTGGGCGTCGGCGTAGGGGTCGTGGAAGAGGGCGGTGCGCGAGCCCAGCGAGCCGTCGACCAGGCCCTTCAGCCCGCCCCAGCGCACCCAGTCGTCGCCGCGTCCCTCGGCCTTGACCAGGGCGTCCAGCTTCTCCCAGTCGCCCAGCGGAACGAAGCTGTAGAACCGCATGTCGGTCTCGCCCCGCGCCCGCAGGCGGCGCAGCGAGAAGTGGGTCTTCCAGTCCAGCTCCGGCACGTGGGCCTGGGCGACGCCGTGGGCCAGGCCGTGGGCGATCCCGTCGCGCATGCGCTCGTCGACCACCGCCTCGCTCGGGGCGGTGATCACCCGCTCGACCAGCGGCTTGGCGTTGTCCTTGATGATCCCCGTCGGCTCGCCCTTGGCGTCGCGGACGATGACCCCGCCCGGCGGATCGGGCGTGTCGCGCGTGATCCCCGCCAGCTTCAGGGCCAGCGAGTTCAGCAGATACATGTGCAGGTCGAGGCGGGCGACGGCCACCGGCGTGTTGGGCGTGACCGCGTCGATCCATTCGCGGGTCGGCAGCTGGCCGCCCCACAGCTGCTCGTCCCAGTGGCCGCCCTCGACCCATTCGCCGGGACGGGCCCTGGCCCGCGCGCCGACGCGCTCGGCGAAGGTCGCCCGGTCGGCCGCGTCGCGCAGGTTCACCTGCGACAGCATGGTCGAGCCCAGCAGGAAGTGGGTGTGGTTGTCGATGAAGGCCGGCGTCACGAACGCGCCGTCCAGGTCGACGATCCGCGTGGCCCCGGTGGTGCGGGCTTTCACGGCCTCGTCGCCGACGACGGCGATGCGGTCGCCGATCAGGCCGATGGAAAGGCGCTGGGGCGCGCCCCCGGCGCCCGTCCAGACCTTGCCGCCCGCCAGCACCACGTCCAGCGGCCGCTCAGCGGCCAGCAGCGGAGAGGCGGCCATCGCCGCGCCCGCTCCCAGAAAAAGCCTTCGATTCAGCATCGGCCCGTTCCCCAGTCGTCCGCGAACCTCACCCCGGTCCGGCGTCGACCCTGCCAATCTGTGGCGCGCCGCCGGATCGTGAAACATCCAATTTTCCGCATATCGAGGGGTCCAATTCTCAGGCGGCGGACGATGCGGCCTGCTTGAGC
>JASGDR010000456.1:0-7306 GCA_047607095.1 Caulobacter sp. | reverse complement strand
GCCCTGGTGCGCCGCGAGGAGGTCGTGCCGGCCTGAGGCTGGTTCGAACCGTGATCTGAACGACCCCGGGGCGATGCTCCGGGGTTTTTCTTTGGGCGGGATAGCCCCCTCAGTCACTTGATCCTCCAGGAACCTCCCCCTCTGGGGGAGGCGGCCGAAGGCCGGTGGGGGGCCGATTTCAGCTTCCGGAGCGTTGGACGGACCGCGAAAGCTCCCCCCACCGATCGCTACGCGATCGCCTCCCCCAGAGGGGGAGGTTCCTTGCCCTCAGTCCTTCACCCCGACCGTCGCCACCAGCCAGCCTCCGCCCCAGGGCGTGTTGACCACCGCCTCGTCCAGCACCCGCCCCAGGGCCTTCAGCCGCCGCCACAGGCGTAGCGGCTTCAGTGACAGCCACATGGTCAGGCCCACCGCCCCGCCGGGGGCGAGGTTTGCGCGGTAGTGGGCGATCAGCGGCTCGACCTCGCCCAGGTGTTCGATGCATTCGGAGAACACCACCACGTCGAAGACCTCGTCCGTGACGAAGCCGCGGCCGTCGCCCAGCAGCAGCGCGACCTGGCCGTCGGCGATCTCGGCCGAGAGGCGCTCGGCGCCCTTGGCCACGGCGGGGGCGGAGAAGTCGACGCCGACGTAGCGGGCCGGGGCGTGGGCGCGCAGGGCCTCGAAGAACACCCCCTCGCCGGCCCCGATCTCGAGCACCCGCGCCTTGGGCCAGCGGTCGGCGATCATCGCCGCCAGCAGCCGGTGATGGTGGCGCTGCTCGGAGCGGTGCAGGCGGTCGTAGACCCCGTCGCGATATTCCTGGTCCCAGCGCTCGACCGGCGCGGCGCGGAAGGACTCGCCCTTGCGCTTCTCCATCAGGTCGCCCAGCCACGGGCGATCCAGCGACGCCATCTCGATGAAGCGCCGCCAGCGCATGTAGACCATGGAGTTCCCCCGGCAGGCGGGGAACACCCCCCACTGGGGATTAGACGTCGCGAGACGCGCGACGCCGCAATCGAAAAGGGCGAGGGCCGAAACCCCGGAGCCCCTTCCTCATCCCGTCATTCCCGCTCCGGCGGAGCCGTCGGCAGGTCCCCGAAGTCCCAGGAGAAGAGCGTCCGCAGCCCGCAATTCTCAGGGGGCTCGTCTCCCTCCTGAAACAGCCTCACGCGGTCGATCGCGGCGATCTGGGCCTTGGTCAAGGGCTTGTCCGAGCTGAAATGGGCCGCGCCGGCGTCGCCGTTCCAGATGCCGATCACATATCCCCGGCCGTCTCGTCGCTGGGCGTATCTGGCCGGCCGGGTCTTGGTCCGCCGCCTGACGACCTCTCCGGCGGGCTCGGGGCCCAAGCCGTTGCCGTTCACGTGGAGGACGCCGAACGGTCCCTCCCAGCGGAACGCGCCGGCGTGGATCCCGCCCTCCAGCGTGGTGATCTTTTCGCCGGGCAGGAGGTCGATGATGGGGGAGTAGCCGCAGAAGCGTCCCGGCCCCGCCAGCACGCCGGCCTGGGCCTGGGCGCCCGCGAGGGCGGCCAGCAACAGCGCCGCGGCGCTCGCCCCGATCAAGGTCTTCATCACGCCCCCACGGACCCGCCAAGCCACTCCAGGCGGAGGACCTTAGGCCTGCGAGGCTCAGCCCGCCACCCTGGCCTCGATTTCGGCCAGGCGGGCGCGCGTGGCGGCAAGGTCCAGGCCGAAGCGGGCCGGATCGGCCGCGGCCAGGCGGGCGGTGACGTCGTAGCTCTCGCGATAGAGGTCGAGCGCGCGCATGCGGTGGCCGCGATCCTCGCGCAGGTCGGCCAGGCGCTCCAGCGCCACCGAAAGCGCCCTTTGCGCGCCGGGATCGGCGGCTTCGCGGCCGCCGGGCGAGCGGCGCAGGGCCAGGGATTCCTCGAAGGCGGCCAGGGCCTCGTTCAGGCGGCCCTCGGCCTCGGCCACGTCGCCGACGCCGGCCAGGGCCCCGGCCAGCAGTTCGTCCGCCGACGGATCGTCGGGCGAGGCCTTGCGCACCGAGCGGGCGTAGGAAACGGCCTCCTCGTAGGCTTCGGCGGCGTCGTCGTGGCGGCCCTGGCCGGCGGCGAAGTCGCCCAGGTCGCGATGGGCCACGGCGCGCTCGCGGTCGGTGCGGGCGGCGCGGACCATGCGGGCCAGCACGCGGGCGGCCGGGTTCCAGGATTCGGCGGCGGTGAGCGTCAGCAGTTCGGCGCGCAGGGTCGCGAAATCGGCCTCGGCCGGCGGCGGCGCGACGGGCGCGGCGACGGGCTGCGGAACGGGTTCGGGCGCGGCGACGAAGGCGACGTGAGGTTCAGGGGCGGGCTCGAGCGCGGGCTCGGGTGCGGCCTCCACGACCGGCTCGGCGGCGACCACCGGGGTCGGGACCGGCGCGGGCTCGATAGCGACCGCGGGGGCGGCGACGGCCTCGCCCCCTTCCGATACGCCCAGGTCCAGCACGGCGGGACCGGCGGAGGAGCGCCCGTCCCCACGGACGCTCCTCTTGGTCCGCTTCCCGGCGCGGCTCGCGCCCGGTCGCGGAATCAGGGCGGCGACGAGAAGGATCCCCCCTATCGTCATCGCCGCCCAACCGGCGGACGGCCGGTGCGGCTCGAACGGGCCAAGATTCCAGTCGGCGGCCCACGTCCCCAGCGTGCCGAGACCCGAAATCACGTACCCAGACGTCGTCAGGATCAGCCCCAAGATGATCCCTACGATGCGAGCCAGCATGTCGCCCCCTCCACGACGTCCGTCCGCCAGGGGCGGAAAGTCATAGGAGCAGGCCCCGCGCGTCGAGCCCGCTCGCCTGTCAGGGGAACGCCGATAACCTGTACGACGCCCTCGCAGGCGCCCACGGCGCCGTCTGCCTCTAAATCAGCCACGTAAGCGGACGCGGATAGGCTTCGCCCCGCACCAGATAGGCGATGCCCGCGATGCAGCGGATCACGAACCAAAGGCTGATCGCCGACAGGATCACCACCCCCGCGATCAGCAGCGGCAGGCCGATCAGCACCAGCGACAGCGGTATGCCGAACAGCACCAGCAGCAGGCCGACCAGGAACCAGGCGATCGACAGCCAGAAGGTGCGGATGGCGAAGGTGTAGTGGCTCTCGTTGACCGGCCC
Source organism: Caulobacter sp. (assembly GCA_047607095.1). Classification (GTDB taxonomy): domain Bacteria; phylum Pseudomonadota; class Alphaproteobacteria; order Caulobacterales; family Caulobacteraceae; genus Caulobacter. The sequence goes on along the minus strand of JASGDR010000456.1, from coordinate 4,210 downwards.
GGCCGAACCGCGCTGCACATAGGCCACGATCAGGCCGATGAAGAAGGTCAGGCCGTTGGTGAAGCCGAGCAGATAGAGGCCGTAGACCACCGCGGGCAGGATCTTGTCCTCGGCGTGACGCTCGGCGGGTTGGGCCCCAGGCTGGATGAAGTCGGTCATCGGTTCACAGCATCCAGTTGCGCGGCGTGGGATAGGGCTGGCCCTTGAGCAGCCAGGATAGGCCGACGATGGCGCGCACCGTCACCCAGATCCCGATCGCCAGCAGGATCAGCGCGCCGACGCCGAAGATCAGGGTCAGGCCGCCGATCACCGCGAACAGCAGCGACAGCCAGAAGGTGCGGATGGCGAAGATGTAGTGGCTCTGCAGCCATTCCGGCGCCGAGCCCTTGGACACATAGGCCAGCACCAGGCCGATGACCGGCGAGACCCCCGTCACCCAGCCGGCGATGTAGCAGCCGTAGACGACGATCGGCATCGTCTTGTCGTCCTGCAGCGCGGGCGGGACGGCGGGGTCTTGCACGGGATCGGTCACGGCGGTCCTTCGGCTGGAAAGCGATGTTTTCCGGATGCTCGCCAAAAACGGGCGGCGATGCAAATGAAGGTTCGGATAGGGTTTCCGGATGTCTCCCCTTCGGGAGGGAAGACCCTGCTACGGCAGCCAGCGCGCCGGGAGATCATGGGGATCGAGCGTCTCGCCCTTGGGCAGCCAGGGAACGGCGGCGAACAGCAGCAGCAGCAGGAAGGTCATGCGGGCGGCGACGTCGATCGCCATGCCGCGCATCGACGACGACACGGCCATCAGCAGCAGGGCCAGGGTTCCGATCGCCAGCAGGCCGGCCACCAGGGTCACCGCGTCGGCCAGCTTGAAGCCGGCGGTCTCGAAGCGGGCGCGGGGCGAAAGATCGGCGCCGACGGCGGCCACCGCGCGGGCCAGCAGCGAGAAGCTCTCCAGCCGGTCGTCGAAGCGGCCCGGGCCGCGCCAGCTCTGCGAGGCGATGGCCGCGCGGCGGCGGCCGAAGCTCAGCATGAGGGCGCGCTGGCGGCCGCCGCCGCGCGGCATGGCCAGGCGATAGCGGGTCAGGCCTTCCAAGTCGAAGCGGCGTTCGCGGCCGCCGCGCCGTTCCACCAGCGTCCCGCCCTCCAGGCTCCAGGCCGTCTCGGGCTGGAACGGGGCCAGGCGGGCGCTGTGGAGGATGTCGCTCACCCGCGGACGGCGGTGATCTCGACGCCGGCGGCGGCGGCGTGCGGGGCCAGGGCCAGCGGCTTTTCCACCCGCACCCGGGCGCGGGTGACGCGATGGTCGTCGAAGCAGGCCTGGGCCAGGCGCTCGGCGAAGGTCTCGACCAGGTCGATATGGCCGGCGGCGGCGATGTCCTGGGCGGCGTTGCGGATGGTCTCGTAGTTCACCGTGTCGCCCAGCTCTTCGCAGTGCACGGCCGCGACGTCGAGCTCGACGTCGATGACCAGCGGCTGCACGCGGCCGTGCTCGTGGTCGTAGACGCCGATCTCGGCGTCGACCTTGAGGCCGCGCACAAAGACCTTGGTCACGATCACCTTGACGATCGGGGCGGAGACAGGCGCCGCGAACGGCGTTTCGGAGAGGGGGGAGGCGGACACGGCGGGGGCCTTCAGGAACCGAGGACGTCGGGCGTGCGCCAGGCCAGGTGCTGGCCGCCGTCGACCGCGATCATCTGGCCCGTGACCGACGGCGCGTCAATGAGATAGCGCATGGCGGCGGCCAGTTCCGAAGGATCGACGGCCGCGCCGAGGGGCGTGGCGGCGGCCTCGGCCTCGAACTCGCCGGGGGCCTGGTGCACCGAGGCCAGCACCGGTCCGGGCCCGACGGCGTTGACGCGGACGGCCGGCGCCAGGGCCTGGGCCAGGGTCCGGGTCGCCCACCAGAGCCCCGCCTTGGAGACGGTGTAGCTGAAGAACTGCGGGTTGGGCTTCAGCACCCGCTGGTCGACGAGGTTGACCACCAGGCCCTTCATGCCCTCCGGCAGGGCGGCGGCGAAGGCCTGGGCCAGCAGCACCGGCGCGCGCAGGTTGGCGTCGAGATGGCGGTCCCAGCTTTCGGCGGTGAGGCTCCCGACGCGGTCGTCCTCGAAGGTCGAGGCCGAGTTGACCAGCAGGGTCAGCGGGCCGAGCGCCCCGGCGGCCGCCCCGACCAGGGCCTCGCCGATCTCCGGATCGGAAAGCTCGCCCCGCACGGCGGCGGCGCGGCGGCCCAGGGCGGCGACCTCGGCCACGACGGCCTCGGCCTCGTCCCGCGCCGAACGATAGTGCACCGCCAAGTCATACCCCGCCCTCGCCGCCTCCAGCGCCAGCACCCGCCCGATCCGCCGGCCGGCCCCGGTGACCAGGGCGACGCCGCGGGGGGATGGGGTGGTGGCGGCGGCGGTGGGCATGCGGGGTCCTGCGGCGTTCGGTAGTCCGCCCGTTCATAGCCGGACGGCGGGGATTTTGCGAAGTCCGCGCCCGACCGCCGGGCGACCCTGACCGAATTTTCGGCGCCGGGCGGAAACCCGCGCGGCCGGGCCCGGCGGCGCTTGTAAGTAATTTTCTTATTACCTTTGCTGGCGCTCGGGTCTTTCAGGAGCCGACGCCATGACCGCCCTCGCCATCGCCCCTCCGAACGCCGACGCCGGCCCCCTGCCCCCGGGTTTCCTGCCGCGCGGCTGCACCTTCGATCCCGGCGACTGGACGATCCTGGCCGGCCGCTGGCATCCGATCGCCCGCCTGGTCGATCTGGGCGACAAGCCGATGGCGGTGACCCTGCTGGACCTGCCGCTGGTGGTCTATCGGGCCGGGAACGAGGTGCGGGTGACTCGCGACCTCTGCCCGCACCGGGGCCTGCCGCTGAGCATGGGCTGGGTCGAGGGCGAGGAGATCATCTGCGCCTATCACGGCCTGCGCTACGGCCCCGACGGCGCCTGCCGCAAGATCCCCGCCCATCCGGGCCTGGAACCCTCGCCGCGCCTGAGGGTCGGGATGTTCCCGGTGGTCGAGCGCTACGGCCTGGTCTGGACCCGCCTGCTGCCGAGCGAGGCGACCGTGCCCGACTTCCCGCTGTGGGACGCCGAGGGCTTCCAGCAGATCCTGCCGCCGCACTTCGACATCGCCGGCTCGGCCGCGCGTCAACTGGAGGGCTTCGTCGACGTGGCCCACTTCGCCTGGGTGCACCACGAGGCCTTCGCCGACCGCGAGGACCCCGTCGTGCCGCTGTACGACACCAAGTTCACCGAGACGGGCCTGCGCACCGACTACTGGAGCGACGTCAGCAACTATCCCCGCGAGCTGCGCCACCTGGCCCCGCCCGACTTCCGCTGGCTGCGCCGGTTCGAGGTGCAGGCGCCGTTCTCGGCCCACCTGACGATCTTCTTCCCGGGCGAGCAGCGCCTGTCGATCTTCAACCTGCCCAGCCCCGTCTCGGCCCGCAAGACGCGCCTGTTCGTGCCGATCGCGCGCAACTTCGACACCACCGGCGACCTTGAGGCCGTCTATGCCTTCAACGCCCAGATCTTCGCCGAGGACGCCGCCGTGGTCGAGCGCCAGACCCCCGAGGAACTGCCGCTGGACCCGACGCTGGAGGCGCACTTCCCGGCCGACAAGACCTCGCTGGGCTATCGCCGCCTGCTGCGCGACATGGGCCTGACGTTCAGGTACGCCGGCTGAGGATGCGGCGGGCGCTCTCGGAAAGCGGCGCTCGAAAAATGAGCGGCTGTTGATGGATTTGACAGCAGCGCTGTCGCGCCTATGATGCCTCTCGCCATGTATCGGATCGAATTGTTCAATCGCGACCAGCATCGGGCGGGCCACCTCATCGCAGGAGCCTAGTCCCGGGCCCCTATCGACGCCTAGACGTCGGGCTCGGGACGAAAATCAAAGCGACAACCTCGTTGCGCAAGACTTCGAGCATCGATGTTCGAGGCTTCGCGATCTTGCGCCTTTCATCCAAATACTGCGCCGCGACCTGATCCATGGCCGCGCCATGCGATGACGCATGGCCGCCGGGCGGGACGCGGCCGCGCGCCCGCCGATAGGGCGCGAAGGCAAGGAGCGCCCCATGACCGTCTCCATCCCCGCCCTCGCCAGGGACGTCGACGCCCGTCCGCCCATCCTGGTCTGCGCCACGGACTACGACGCCCTGGCCGCGCTGGTCGCCGGCCGCGCGCATGCGGCGCCGGGCCAGGCGCTGCTGGCCGCCGAG
>JASGDR010000455.1:0-9327 GCA_047607095.1 Caulobacter sp. | reverse complement strand
CGCCGAGCCGGTGTCGCCCCTGGGCCTGGCCTGGGGCGCGGCGCGAGGGCTGCTGCGCGGCGCGACGCCCCGCGTCCTGCCGCCCGCCAGCCTGCACGCCGAAGGGGTGTGGGTGCGTTCCGAGGCCGTCGCCGCCTATGCCGGGCTGTGCGGCTTCGCGCCCGACGCGGGGGCGCCGCCGACCTTCGCCCACGTTCTGGCCTTTCCGCTGCAGATGCGGATCATGCTGGCGGCGGGCTTTCCGTTCCCGGTGATGGGCCTCGTCCACATCCACAACCGCATCCGCCAGCGCGCGCCGTTGCGGATCGGCGAGTCGCTGACGATCGGCGCGCGCACCGGCCGCTTGCTGGCGCACGACAAGGGCCGGGCCTTCAGCCTGGAGACCTGGGTCCTGCGCGACGGCGCCACCGTCTGGGAGGGAGAGAGCACCTATTTGCGGCTGGGCAAGCCCGGCCACGGCGCGCCCGCGCCGGCGCTTGAGACGAGCGCGGCGGAAACGCCGGTCGAGACCTGGCGGGTCCCCGCCGACATCGGCCGCCGCTACGCCAGGGTGTCGGGCGACGCCAACCCGATCCACACCTCGCCCCTGGGCGCGCGGCTGTTCGGCTTTCCCGGGCCGATCGCCCACGGCATGTGGGCCAAGGCCCGGGCCGTCGCGGCCCTGACGGCGGGACAGGCCGTCGAGGCGATCGAGGTCGAGACCGCCTTCCGCGCGCCTCTGCTGCTGCCGAGCGAGGCCCGCCTGTCGAGCGGCCCGAACGGCGCCTTCGAACTCACATCCGGAGAGGCGGCCACGGACGGCGGCCGAACCCATCTGCGCGGCCGCATCGCGACGCCGCCATCACAGGATCCTTCCCCATGCTGACCTTGCCCGCGCCCCGGCGCGTCGCCGTGATCGGCGGCCGCCGCACTCCGTTCGCGCGCTCCAACACCGCCTATGCCGAGGCCTCCAACCAGGACATGCTGACCGCCGCCCTCCAGGGCCTGGCAGACCGCTTCGACCTGCACGGCCTGCGCCTGGGCGAGGTGGCGGCCGGGGCGGTGCTGAAGCACTCGCGCGACATCGCCCTGACCCGCGAGAGCCTGCTCTCGACCACCCTCGGCCACGACACCCCCGCCTACGACGTGAGCCAGGCCTGCGGCACGGGGCTGGAGGCGGCGATCCTGGTGGCCAACAAGATCGCCCTGGGCCAGATCGAGGTCGGCATAGCGGGCGGGGTCGACACCACCTCGGACGCGCCGATCGCGCTGAACGAGGCCTTCCGCAAGGCGCTGCTGGCGGCCAATCGCCAGAAGACGACGGGCGCCAAGGTCAAGGCCCTGGCGGGCGCGGGCCTGACCGCGCCGTTCCGCCCGGAGCCGCCGCGCAACGCCGAGCCCCGGACGGGCCTCTCCATGGGCGAGAGCTGCGAGCTGATGGCCAAGCGGTGGGGCGTCGCGCGCGAGGACCAGGATGCGCTCGCCGTTCGCAGCCATCAGCGGATGGCCAGGGCCTATGACGACGGGCTGTTCGACGACCTGGTCACGCCGTTCCGAGGCCTGAAGCGCGACAACAACCTGCGCCCCGACATCGACCCGGCCAGACTGGCGACCATGAAGCCGGTGTTCGACCGCGAGCACGGCACGCTGACGGCGGCCAATACCACCCCGCTGACCGACGGGGCCTCGGTGGTGCTGCTGGCCAGCGAGGAATGGGCGAGGGCTCGGGGCCTGCCTGTGCTGGCCTACCTGCGGGCCGGCGAGACGGCGGCGGTCGACTTCGTGGGCGGCGACGAGGGCCTGCTGATGGCCCCGGCCTACGCCGTGCCGCGCATGCTGGGCAAGCTGGGCCTCTCCCTTCAGGACTTCGACTACTACGAGATCCACGAGGCCTTCGCCGCCCAGGTGCTGTGTACGCTGAAGGCCTGGGAGGACGACGACTACGCCCGCACGCGGCTGAGGCTTGAGCGCGCGCCCGGCGCCATCGATCGCGAGAAGCTGAACGTGCACGGAAGCTCGCTGGCCGCCGGCCACCCGTTCGCCGCGACGGGCGGGCGGATCCTGGCGCACCTGGCGGCCATGCTGGATCGCAACGGAGGCGGCCGGGGCCTGATCTCGATCTGCGCCGCGGGCGGCCAGGGCGTCGTGGCGGTGCTGGAGAAATGACCGGCGCGCCGATCATCGCGAACGTCGAGGGAGCCGACGCCGACCAGTTGTGGGCGCAGCGCTTCTGGACCCGCGCCTATCGCCCAGACGTACCCGCCACCATCGACGACGAACTGGCGCTGTGGCCCTCGGTCGGACGATTGTTCGAGACCGACGCCGCTCGCTTCGCCCACCGCACCGGCTTCGTCAGCATGGGCTCTGGCGTCACCTATGGCCGGGCCTTGAAGGACGCCCGCGCCTTCGCCGCCTGGCTGCAGGCCGCGGGCGTGCGCCGGGGCGAGCGGGTGGCGCTGATGATGCCGAACTGCCTGCAGTATCCCATCGCCCTGTTCGGGACGCTGATCGCGGGCGCCGTGGTCGTCAACGTCAACCCGCTCTACACCCCGCGCGAGCTGCATCACCAACTGGAGGACAGCGGCGCGGCGGCCATCGTCGTCATGGACATGTTCGCCCACACGCTGGAGCGGGCCATCGAGGGCACGGCCCTGCGCCACGTGGTCGTCACCTCGATGGGCGACATGATGGGCGCGGCGAAGGGGACGGCGATCAACGCCCTGATGCGCCATGTCGAGAAGCTGGTCCCGAAGTGGCGACTGCCCGGCGCGCTGCGCTGGCCGGCGATGATGCGGCGGGCGCGGCGGCTGCGGCTGGAGCCTGTCGACGTGCGGCCCGAAGATCTGGCCTTCCTGCAATACACGGGCGGTACGACGGGGGTGGCCAAGGGGGCGATGCTGACCCACCGCAACATCCTGGCCAACGTGCTGCAGGGCCGCGCCTGGATCATGACCCAGATCCCACCCGACCAGGCGGTGGGCAACGTGACCATGCTGCCGCTCTACCATGTGTTCTCGCTGACGGCGAACCTGCTGATGTTCGTCGGCGTGGGCGGTCGCAACATCCTGATCGCCAATCCGCGCGACGCCAAACGGGTGGAGTGGGTGCTGCGCAAGGAGCGGTTCGCCGGGCTGGCGGGCCTCAACACCCTGTTCGCCAGCCTGCTGAAGAACGAGGCCTTCCGAAGCCGCGACTTCTCCGAGCTCAGCCTGACCATCGCCGGCGGCATGGCCACCCAGCGGGCCGTCGCCGAGGAGTGGGAACTGGTCACCGGCTGTCCGGTGATCGAGGGCTACGGCCTGACCGAGTGCTCGCCCATCGTCTGCGTCGGCTATGTGGACCTGGAGCGTCCCGAGACCATGGCCTTCGACGGCGCCGTCGGCCTGCCGGTTCCCTCGACCGAGGTGCGCATGCGGCGCGAGGACGGCTCCTGGTGCGGGATCGACGAGCCGGGCGAGCTTTGCGTGCGCGGGCCGCAGGTGATGAAGGGCTACTGGAACCATCCGGACGAGACGGCCCGGGTGCTGTCGGCCGACGGCTGGCTCTCGACCGGCGACGTCGCCGTGATGCAGGCCGACGGCCGCGTGCGGCTGATGGACCGCCTGAAGGAGATGATCCTGGTCTCGGGCTTCAACGTCTATCCCAGCGAGATCGAGGACGTGATCGCGGCCCATCCGCTGGTCGACGAGGTCGCCGCCGTCGGCGTGCCCGATCCGGTGCAGGGCGAGCGGATCAAGGTGGTGATCGTGCCCCGCGGCGAGGGGCTGATGGCGGAGGCGGTGACCGCCTGGTGCCGCGAGCGGCTGACGGGCTACAAGGTCCCGCGCATCGTCGAGTTCAGGTCCGAGCCGCTGCCGAAGACGGCGGTGGGCAAGGTGCTGCGGCGGGAGCTGCGGTAGGGAGGAGAACCTCGCCCCCTCGGGCCGCGCCTCGCGACCCGCCCAAGGGCATGCTTCGACAGGCTCAGGGTGAGGCTCTACTGAACCACGGCGCCCGAAACGATCCTCATCCCGAGCTTGTCGAAGGACGAGGATCACGCGCGGCGCCGGCCATTCGCGTCACCACCACCCCGAACAGCGCCGCCAGCGGGAAGGCGGCGACGCCGTAGACGGCGGCGGGCAGGCTGACCTCGGGGCGTTGCAGCACCGACTGGGCGATGACGATGGCCAGGGCGGCGTTGTGCAGCCCCACCTCGAAGGCGCTGGCGATCGCCTGATCGCGGGCCACCCGCAGCAGGCGGGGTACGACGAAACCCAGGGTCAGGCTGGCCAGGCAGAAGACGACGGTGACGCCGGCCAGGGCCAGGATTTCGTCGCGCAGCTCGGCGAGGTTCGAGGCGACGGCGCCGACCACCAGCACGGCCAGGAACAGGCTGGAGGCGATGCGCACCGGCTTGTCCATGGCGCGGGCGAAGCCGGGCTTCAGGCGTCGGGTCAGCATGCCCAGGGCCACGGGGACCAGCACCACGAGGAAGACCTCGACCGTCTTGTCCAGCCGCAGGCCGACGCGCCCGTCGCCGGGCTCGAAGGCGGCGATGGACAGGTTGACCACCAGCGGCAGGGTGACGACGGCCAGCACCGAGTTGATCGCCGTCAGGCTGACGTTCAGGGCCACGTCGCCGCGGAAGAGGTGGCTGTAGAGGTTGGCCGCCGTGCCGCCCGGCGAGGCCGCCAGCAGCATCAAGCCGACAGCCATGGCCGGCGGCAGGTCGAACACCACGGCCAGGGCGAAGGCGACGACCGGCAGGATCAGCACCTGGCAGGCCAGGGCGACCACGGCCGCCCGCGGCTTGCGGGCGACGCGGGCGAAGTCGGCCGGGGTCAGATCGAGACCCAGGCCGAACATGATGATCCCCAGCGCCGCCGGCAGGCCGACGGTGATCAGCGGCGAAGCCAGGCCCTCCACGCCTCAGACCGCTCCGGCCAGGGCCAGGCCCGCGGCGCGTCCGGAGAAGATGCAGCCGCCCAGGAAGGTGCCCTCCAGGGCGTTGTAGCCGTGCAGGCCGCCGCCGCCGAAGCCCGCCGCCTCGCCGGCGGCGTAGAGGCCCTCCAGCACGCGGCCGTCGGGAGCGAGGACGCGGCTCGAGAGGTCGGTCTGCAGGCCGCCCAGCGACTTGCGGGTCAGCACATGCAGCTTGACCCCGATCAGCGGCCCGGCCGCCGGATCGAGGATCCGGTGCGGCTTGGCCGTGCGGGCCAGGCGATCGCCTAGCGAGCGGCGGCTGTTGTGGATGCCCATCACCTGCAGGTCCTTGGCGAAGGGATTGGCGATCTGGGCGTCGCGGTCCTCGATCTGGCGGCGGATCAGGGCCGCGTCGAGCAGGGGCCTGTCGGTCAGGCCGTTCATCTTGGCCACCAGGTCTTCCAGCCGCTCGGCGACCACGAAGTCAGCGCCGTTGCGCTTGAAGGCGTCGACCTCGGGCGGCGCGCCCTTGCCCAGGCGCGACTTCAGCAGCGACAGGCGCCGGCGGTTGGTGATGTCGCCGTTCTGCTCCGAGCCGGAGAGGGCGAATTCCTTCTCGAGGATCTTCTGGGTGACGATGAACCAGCTGTGGTCGTGTCCGGCCAGGTCGGGCGTCGTGCGCAGGTGGCGCAGGGTGGCGATGGTGTCGTAGCCGGGCAGGGCGGGGAAGGGCAGGCGCCGGCCCAGCGCGTCGAACCACATCGACGAGGGGCCGGGCAGGATGCGGATGGCGTGGCTCGGCCAGATCGGCGCCCAGTTCCGCACGCCCTCGACGTAGTGCCACATGCGGTCGCGGTTCACGAGGCGGGCGCCGGCCGCGCCGGCGATGTCGAGCATGCGGCCGTCCACATAGGCCGGCACGCCGGTGATCATGCTGACGGGGGCCTGGCCGAGCCGCTCGGGCCAGTAGCGGCGGACCAGCTCGTGATCGCCGCCGATGCCGCCGGTGGCCAGCACCACGGCCTGGGCCTTCAGCGTGAAGTCGCCGACCACGTCGCGGTTGGACGGCGCGCCGCGCGGGGCGTCGTCGGGCGCCAGCACCGCGCCGGAAACGCCGGTGACCCGGCCGCCCTCGACCAGCAGATGATCGACCCGGCGACGGTGATGGAAGGTCAGGCTTCCCGCCTTCGCCGCTTCTCGGGCGCGGTCGGCGAACGGCTCGGAGACGCCCGTGCCGGTGCCCCAGGCGACGTGGAAGCGCGGCACGGAGTTGCCGTGGCCCATGGCCCGGCCGGCCCCGCGCTCGGCCCAGCCGACCATCGGCGTCAGGCTGATTCCGCTCCGGCGCAGCCAATGGCGCTTTTCGCCGGCGGCGAACTCGACATAGGCCCGGCCCCAGCGAACGGCCCATTCGTCCTCGGCCAGCGGACCGTCCAGCCGATCCCAGCCGGCGCTGCCGGTCCAGTCGCGCCAGGCCAGGTCCAGACTGTCGCGTATGCCCATACGCCGCTGCTCGGGCGAGTCGACCAGGAACAGGCCGCCGAAAGACCAGAAGGCCTGACCGCCCAGATTGGCCGGGTTTTCCTGGTCGACCAGAGCGACCCGCCTGCCGGCCCGGACCAGCTCGTCGGCGGCCACCAATCCGGCCAGCCCGCCCCCCACGACGATGACGTCAGCATCCATTTCACGCCCTCCCGAAACGCGTCCGACAATCGCTCTTTCTACAGCGATGTAAATATTAATTCGACGTCAGATGCGGCCCCGGCGAGCGCGTCGCGCGGCCCCCCCGCCGCCGCCGCGCGGCGCCTGTCGCCTTGCCGCAAAGGGAGCTTCGCGACGCTGCCGCTGCGTAACTGAACATCGATGTAAGTAATGTATTGACATGCTAGTGAATAGGTAGATCGTACAACCCAACCGTGGGGCGAGGCCGCCATGCCGCGCGGAGATTGATGAAGGGCGGGGGAAACGTTCACCGGGCCGGACGCAGATCTGGCCGGGGCAGGGGAGGATAGGGCATGGCTGCAAAAGCCTGCGTGCGCGCGCGTCTGGCGCTCACCGCATCCGCCGTGGCGCTGACCATGGCGGCGGGATCGGCCTTGGCGCAGGAGGCGACGCAAGTCGAGGACATCGTCGTCACCGCGCAGAAGCGCGAGGAATCCATCCAGCAGGTGCCCATCGCCGTAACGGCCCTGTCCTCGGAAGCCCTCAACGAACGCAAGATCGAGGGCGGCTCGGAACTGATGCGGGCCGTGCCGAACGTCTCCTTCTCGAAGGGGAACTTCAGCATGTACAACTTCTCGATCCGCGGGGTCGGGACCAAGGCGATCTCGGCCAGCAGCGACCCGGCTGTGGCCGTCAGCTTCAACTCCACGCCGCTGATCCGCAACCGCCTGTTCGAACAGGAGTACATGGACGTCGCCCGCGTGGAGGTGCTGCGCGGGCCGCAGGGCACCCTGTACGGCCGCAACGCCACCGGCGGCGTGGTCAACATGATCCCCAACCTGCCGAGCCGCGAGTTCGAGGGTTCGGTGAAGGTCGAGGCCGGCAACTACGACACCCGCCGCATGTCGGCCCTGGTCAACGTGCCGCTCGGCGACACCTTCGCCGTGCGCCTGACCGGCGCCATGACCCAGCGCGACGGCTTCGACTACAACAGCTTCAACGACACCAAGGTCAACGACCGCGACCTGTGGTCCACGCGCTTCTCAGCGGCCTGGGAGCCGACCGACCGCTTCCGCACCAACTTCATCTGGGAGCACTTCAAGGAAGACGACCAGCGCTCGCGCACCGGCAAGCAGCTGTGCACCACCGACCCGGGCCCGACCTCGGTCGGCAGCGTGACGATCACCTCGTCGCTGCTGCGCAACCGTCTCAGCCAGGGGTGCCTGCCGGGCTCGCTGTACGACGACGCGGCCTACGGCGTGCCGAACGGCGGCGCCTTCGCCCACATCTTCCTGGCCTCGCTGTATTACGGCGTCGACGCCAACGGCAACCAGGTCTACGCCGTGCCGCTGGGCACCGACCCCTATGCGGGCCTGACCCAGTCACGCGACCTGCGCGAGATCGCCACCAGCTACGATCCGGTCTTCCGGGCCAAGAACGACGTCTTTCAGTTCAACATCGAGTTCGACCTGACCGACAAGCTGAAGCTGATCTCGCAGACGGCCTACGCCAAGGACGACTACTACTCGTCGCAGGACTACAACCGCTTCGTCTCGAACCCGATCTTCAGCAACTCGGACGGCCTGTTCGACGTGCTGGGCCGGCCGATCATCGCCGCCCAGACGCCGACGCCGAACGGCTACTACACCGATCCGCAGCTGGGCACGTCCAACCGGATGGTCTCGGCCGACCTCAGCCGCTCCGACAACCGCCAGTGGACGCAGGAACTGCGCCTGCAATCGAGCTTCGAAGGCCGGTTCAACTTCAGCCTCGGGGCCAACTACATCGACTTCAAGTCGGCCGACGACTATTTCGTCTTCAACAACGTCTTCACGTTCCTGGCCGAGTACTACTACAACGATGCGCTGGCCGACATCCAGCAGGGCCGCCAGACCGCGCCCTGCACGGCCCAGACGCAGAAGGAATGCATCTATGTGGACTACTCCTCGCTGGATAACCTGGCGGGCGACGGCCACAACTACTTCCGCAGCAAGAACGCGGTGCACACCCGTTCGTGGGGCGTCTTCGGCGAGGGCTATTTCGACCTGACGCCGGAATGGCGGCTGACCGCCGGCCTGCGCTACACCGACGACCGCAAGGTCAGCACGCCCTATCCGAGCCAGCTGCTGCTGGGCGCCGACCGCGGCAATCCCGGCCCGATGTCGGGCGGCTACGTCAGCCGCGACTATCCGGCCCTGCCGGACATCGATCAGCGCTGGAACGCCGTCACCGGCCGCCTGGTGGTGGACTGGAAGCCCGACCTCGGCTTCACCAACGACACCCTGGTCTACGCGTCCTATTCGCGCGGCTACAAGGGCGGCGGGGCCAATCCGCCGCGGGTCGACATCAACCCGACGGTCATCCAGTACCAGCCGCTGCCGGAGACCTTCGCGCCCGAATACGTCAACGCCTTCGAGATCGGGACCAAGAACACCCTGGCCGACGGCATGCTGCGGCTGAACGCGACGGCCTTCTACTACGACTACACCGACTATCAGGTCTCGCAGATCGTCGACCGGATCTCGCTGAACGAGAACTTCGACGCCCGGACCTGGGGCGTCGAGCTGGAGACCATCTTCCGGCCCAACCGCAACTTCCGGCTCGACGCCAACCTCGGCTACCTGAACACGCGGATCGGCGACGGCGAAAGCTCGATCGACGTCATGAACCGCACCCAGGGCAACGACGACTGGATGGTGCTGCGGCCGTGGCTGCAGGTGCCCTCGAACTGCATCGCGCCCACCAAGTACGTCGAGACCATCCTGTCGCGGCCGTTCCCGGTGG
>JASGDR010000454.1:0-3254 GCA_047607095.1 Caulobacter sp. | reverse complement strand
GGATGCAGGCCAGCTGGCCGACGCGGTCGCGGGTCAGCCGCGCCGCCAGGGCCTCGGTCGAGGCCTTGGGCCAGGCGACGGGGGCCCTGGCGGCGCGGCTGACCCGCGACCGCGTCGGCCAGCTGGCCTGCATCCTGGCCGACCACGACATCGACCCCAGCTACGCCCAGCGCTGCTCGGGCTACTGAAGGCTCGGTTCAGGGAAACAGGCGCTTCGTCGTCCAGGCGCCGTCGATGCGGTCATAGACCAGGCGTTCGTGCAGGCGGAACGGCCGGTCGCGCCAGAACTCGATGACCTGCGGGACGACGCGGAAACCCGACCAGTGCGGCGGGCGCGGCACCTTGCCGATCAGGCCGTGCTTGAGGCCCATCTCGGCCACGCGGCGCTCCAGCGCCAGGCGGTCGGGCAGCGGCCGCGACTGGTCGCTGGCCCAGGCGCCCAGCTGGCTGTGGCGGGCGCGGCTGGCGAAATAGGCGTCGGCCTCGGCCGCGCTGACCGGTTCGACGGCCCCGCGCACCCGCACCTGACGGCGCAGCGACTTCCAGTGGAACAGCAGGGCGGCCTTGGGATTGGCGGCCAGCTCGACGCCCTTGGCGCTTTCCAGGTTGGTGTAGAAGACGAAGCCCCTCGCATCGACGTCCTTCAGCAGGACCATGCGCGAGTCGGGCATGCCGTCGCCGTCGACCGTCGAGACGGTCATGGCGTTGGGGTCGTTGGGCTCGGACTTGCCGGCTTCGGCCAGCCACTCGCCGAACAGGTGGATCGGATCGCCCTCCGGCAGCAGCGGCGGCGGGGTGGCGTTGGTCACCTGGGAGACGTAGTCGTCCTCGCTGGGCGAGGCGGGGATCAGCGGCGCGTCGGTCATGGGCTGGATATAGGCCCGCGCGCGGCCCGGGGCCATGCTTGACCGCCACTTACGCGCGCCGCAGTCTGCCCTGCCCGCCTCTCAAAGATCGCGCCCGCATGACCCTCGCGCTTCGCGCCCGCCTCGCCTGGATCCCGTTCGCCCTGTGGGTGGCGTTCAGCGCCTTCTGGCTGGTCGACAGGCTGCGGACCCGGCCGCCGGAAGGCCCGCTCGACTGGACCGCCAGCGCCCTGATCTACGGCGGCGCCTTCGTCGCGGGGCTGTACGTGACGATGCGGGAGGTCAAACGCTGGGCCGGACGGGTCCGCGTCGAGGGCGGCGACCTGCGGGTTCCGATCACCTGGCACCGGCGCAGCGGCTCCTGGCTGGTCATCGGCATGTTCGCCGTGATGGTCGCGATGTTCGGCGGCCTGTCGCTGATCGCCGCACGGACCTGATCGAAAGTCTTAACTTAACCCCGCGTTGACCAAACCCGCGCGAGGGTCGCGGCATGACCGCCGCCTCGGCTCCTTCCCTGTCCCTTTCCGCCGCCCGCGCCATCCTGGGCGTCGCGCCCGGCGCCGACGAGCGCGAGCTGCGCGCGGCCTATCGCGAGGCGGCCAAGCGCGCCCACCCGGACCGTCCAGGCGGCGACGCGGCCCTGTTCCGCGACGTGCTGACCGCCTATCGCATGCTGCAGGGCGTCGAGGCTCCGCCGGCCATGGGCTTTCCGCCCGCCACTGTCGAGACCCCGGCCATGCCCAGCCAGGCCTGCCTCGACATCGACGCGGCCTTCGCCTTTTCCGGCGGCGCGCTGGAAGCCGAGATCGGCGGCCGCCGCCTGCGCCTGACCCTGCCCGCGGGCCTGCGCCAACGCGACACCGTGCGGGTCGGCGACACCCTGCTGACCGTGCGCATCAAGGCCGATCCCGCCGCCCTCGTACGCAGCCACGACCTTTGGCTGACCGTGCAGCTCGACGCCAAGGTGCTCGCCGAAGGCGGCCGCGTGGAGCTGGACACCGTCATCGGCCCGCGCACCGTGTGGATCTCGACCAAGGCCGCCGAACGGGGCCTGGTGCGCCTGAACGGTCAGGGCCTGCCGGCCCGCGGCTCGCATCCGGCCGGCGACCTCTTCCTGCGCCTGGAGCGCATCGGAACGATCCACGAAAGCGCCGCCCGCTCGCAGCTGAAACGCTTCGCGGCCGCCTGGGCGGCCTAGGCGCGCGAAACCTCCCACGGAGAGACTCCAAGAGACTTCGTCGTCTCGCCCTTGCATTTATATCGCGTGCGATTAAATCGTACTCACTAATTCAATCGCAGGAGCGAACCCGATGAGCACTCTCTACCAAACCCGCGCCACGGCCACCGGCGGCCGCGAAGGCGGCGTCCGCAGCGCCGACGGCCTGCTGGACGTGCGCCTGGCCATGCCCAAGGCCCTCGGCGGCAAGGAAGACGGCACCAACCCCGAGCAGCTGTTCGCGGCCGGCTACGCCGCCTGCTTCCAGAGCGCCATGGCCTTCGTGGCCCGCCAGCAGAAGATCCCGCTGACCGGCTCGACCGTCACCGGCGTCGTCGGCCTGGCCGCGCAAGAGGTCGGCTTCAAGCTGGAAGTGGCTCTGGAAGTCGAGACGCAGGGCCTTTCGCAGGAAGCGGCCGAGGCCCTGGTTGCCACGGCGCACCAGGTCTGCCCCTATTCCAACGCCACCCGCGGCAACATCGACGTCGCCCTCAACGTAAAGGCCGCATGAGTTCGGACAGCGACATAACCAAGCGTGACGCGGTCGAGGTCTTGCGCCTCGACCGCCAGCTCTGCTTCGCGCTGTACAGCGCCGCCAACCGGGTGACGCGCCTCTACCGGCCGCTGCTCGACGCGCTGGGCATCACCTATCCGCAGTACCTGGCCCTGCTGGTGCTGTGGGAGAAGAGCCCGCGCACGGTCGGCGAGGTGGGCGAGGCGCTGGACCTGGAGTCCAGCACCCTGACCCCGCTGCTCAAGCGTCTCGAGACCGCGGGCCTGATCGCCCGGGGCCGCGACCCGCAGGACGAGCGGCGGGTGATCGTGTCGCTGACCGACGCGGGCGAGGCTATGCGCGACAAGGCGCTGGAAGTGGCCGAACGGTTCTTCTGCAAGCTCGACACGCCGCTGCCGGAACTGGTGGACCTGCGCGAGCGGCTGAAGCGGCTGGCGGTGTAGGCCAGCGCGACGACATCAGTAGAGTGTGATGTCGTCCTTCAGGTAGCGGTCGACGAACTCGGTGAAGCTGTCGGCGACGAACCGGCAGCTGTCTATCACCAGGAAGATGCGGCCGAAGTCCGGTCCCTCCTCGCAGCAGATCCCCCACGCCGTGGACCAGAGGAGCGTGTCGGCGAAAAGCAGCGTTTTCGCCGATCCGTCCCCCAACACCACAT
>JASGDR010000453.1:0-3164 GCA_047607095.1 Caulobacter sp. | reverse complement strand
CCAAGCTTATCCTGAACCGCCGCGGCCTGCTGGCGGCGACCCTGGCCTTCGCCGCCGCGCCGGCCCTGGCGCGCGCCGCGGCAGCGACCTCGACCACGACGCTCAAGGTCGGCGATCGCGACGTCGAGATGACCGTCGTGCGTCCGGCGGCGCCCAAGGGCGTGGTGATCTTCTCGCACGGGGCGGGCGGCTGGCCGACCCCCTACTCGGCGCTGTTCGACCTTTGGGCGCAGGCCGGGTTCATGATCGTCGCGCCGCTGCACGTCGATTCCCAGAAGCATCCCAAGCGCGCCGACTACGACCTGCGGGCGGCCTTCCCGCTGCGCCTGGCCGACCTGGCGGCCGCCACGGACTACGCCGCGAAGGCCGCGCCGGACCTGCCGATGGGCTCGGCCGGCCACTCCTACGGCTCGCTGATGTCGCTGATCCGCGCCGGGGCGCTGGAGGGCGTGATCCCGGCCCAGGATCCCCGGACCAAGGCGGCCCTTTGCTTCTCGAGCCCGGGCGCGATCAAGGGGCTGATCGGTCCGACCACCTTCCAGGGCCTGAAGAAGCCCATGCTGATGATCACCGGCGACCAGGACGTGCTGCCCGGCCTGATCGCCGACTGGCATGAGCACGCCTATCCGTTCGACACCAGCCCGGCCGGCGGCAAGTACCTGTGGGTCGGCAAGGGCGTCGACCACGGCCTGTCCTACCATCCCGAGGCTCCCGGTTTCCCCGCGGCCGCGGCGCTGAGCACGACGTTCCTGAAGGCCAAGGTGCTGGGCGACGCCGCTGCTGAGGCCGCGCTGGCCGCGCAAACCTCGACTCCGCAGGCCGACTGGAAGACGCGATAGAGCGGCTTTAGGCCGCTCGCACTCGTTCAGCGCCCAGGTTCAGATAGTCGCGCTTGCCCAGCGGCACGCCGTGGTGGCGGAGGATGTCGTAGGCGGTGACGACGTGGAACTGGAAGTTCGGCAGGGCGAACTCCAGCAGGTAGTCCAGTCCGGTGAAGCCCAGGGTCAGCGTCCCGGCGGGGAACACCACCTCGCGGGTCTCGGCGCCCTCGAAGGCCTCGGCCGGCACGCTCGCCACATAGGCCAGGGTGCGGGTCACGCGATCCTGAAGTTGAGCGAAGGTGGTCTCGTCGTCGGCCATGGGCGGGGCGACGCCGCCGCTCAAGCGGGCCATGGCGCCGCGAGCCGCGTCGGAGGCGCGCTGGATCTGGCCGGTCAGCGGCAGCATGTCTTCGTACAGGCGAGCCTGGACGAAGGCGTCCGGATCGGTTCCGGCGGCTTCCGCATGGGCCCTGGCCTTGTCGAGAAGGTTCGACAGCGTGGTCAGGCCGCGCGTGACGGCGGTGGCCGTGACGTGGTGGATCGAAAGGGACATCGACGTTTCCTTGGACGGACCACGGCGCGTGGCCGGCTGGCTCCATAGCTAGCTGCGGTCATATGAGTTTTCAAACGATACTGATGACGATAGGCGTCAGCAGTCCTTGGCGGGGCGCGCCTCCATTCCCTTCCCCCCGGAAAGAGCCTAGAGAGACCGGCCCATTCTTCAGCCGTGCGATCTCTTCCCTTGCGACTGCCCCAGGCCCGCCTCGATCAGGTTCTCGACCGTTTCCGCGAAGTGGAGGCCCGCATGGGCGCGGCCACCGACGGCGGCGAGATCGTCAAGCTCTCCAAGGAGCACGCCGAGCTGCGGCCGGTGGCCGAGGCCGTCGAACGCCTGGCCAAGCTGACCGCCGAGCGCGCCGAGCTTGACGAGATGGCCGCCGATCCGGAGATGGCCGCCATGGTCCGCGACGAGATCGTCGCCCTGGACGAGCGCCTGCCGGTCCTGGAGCGCGAGCTGGCCTTGATGCTGGCCCCCAAGGACAAGGACGAGAACGCCTCGGCCATTCTCGAAGTGCGCGCCGGCACCGGGGGCGACGAGGCGGCGCTGTTCGCCGGCGACCTCTTCCGCATGTACCAGCGCTACGCCGTGAACCAGGGCTGGCGGGTCGAGGTCGACAGCGTCTCCGAAGGCGAAATGGGCGGCTACAAGGAAATCATCGCCTCGATCACCGGCGACGGCGTGTTCGGCCGGCTGAAGTTCGAAAGCGGCGTGCACCGGGTGCAGCGCGTGCCCGAGACCGAGGCGCAGGGCCGGATCCACACCTCGGCCGCCACGGTGGCCGTGCTGCCGGAAGCCGAGGACGTCGAGATCGAGATCAAGGAAAGCGATCTGCGGATCGACACCTACCGCTCGTCCGGCGCCGGCGGCCAGCACGTCAACAAGACCGACTCGGCCGTGCGCATCACCCACCTGCCGACCGGCGTGGTGGTGACGTCCTCGGAAAAGAGCCAGCACCAGAACCGCGCCAAGGCGATGAAGAACCTGAAGGCGCGGCTCTACGACATGCAGCGCCAGGCCCTGGACGACGCCCGTTCCGACGCCCGCAAGAGCCAGGTCGGCAGCGGCGACCGCTCCGAGCGCATCCGCACCTACAACTTCCCGCAAGGGCGGGTGACGGATCACCGCATCAACCTGACCCTCTACAACCTGGCCAAGGTGATCGAGGGCGAAGCCCTGGACGACGTCATCAACCCCCTGATCGCCGAGGATCAGGCGGCAAGGCTGGCCAGCCTGGAAGACTAGAACCGAAATCCTCCCCCCTCTGGGGGAGATGGCCCGGAGGGCCGGAGGGGGGCGTTTTCAGCTTCCGCTGAGCGTCTCGCCCTCGCAGCCACACCCCCCCTCCGTCGGCTTTGCCGACACCTCCCCCAAAGGGGGAGGATCTAGAGCGCCTTCTCCATCACCACGAACGCCAGATCGTCGCGCAGCGGCTTGCCGAAGCGGTCGTCGCCGTGGGGGAAGGGGCGGGTCTCGCCGGTGAGGGCGTAGCCGCGGCGTTCGTACCAGGCGATCAGGGTGTCGCGGATGTGGACCACGGTCATGCGCATGCGCACCGCGCCGCGGTCCCTGGCGAAGGTTTCGCCGGCGGTCAGCAGGGCGCGGCCCAGCTGGCGGTCCTGCAGGTCGGGACGGATGGTCAGCATGCCCAGGTACCAGACGCCGGGCTCGGCCGGCTCCAGCCAGACGCAGCCCAGGATCGGGCCGTCGGCTTCGTCGCGGGCGGCGAGGATCAGCGCGTCGGGCGCGGATGCGAGGTCGGCGCGCAGGCTGTCCAGGTCGAT
>JASGDR010000452.1:0-10508 GCA_047607095.1 Caulobacter sp. | reverse complement strand
GTTCGGGGCGCGACACCACGAAGGCCGCGCACGAGGCCATGATCGCACCGACCAGCAGGCCCAGCCACAGCTTGGGTCGGGCCGCCGCCAGGAAGATCGCCATGCCGCCGGCCATGCCCAGGCAGGCGGCGATCTTGGCCTTGCGAGGGATGGCCTTGCTGGCCCGCCAGGCGCGCACCGAGGGGCCGAACTTCGGGTGGTTCAGCAGCCAGGCCTCCAGCCTGGGCGAGGACTTGCCGAAGCACCCCGCCGCCAGGATCAGGAACACCGTGGTCGGCATCAGCGGCAGGAAGGCCCCGATGATTCCCAGCGCCGTGAAGGCGAAGCCGGCGACCAGGTAGCCGATCCGCACCCCGCGCGACGTGGCCGGGACGGCCGTGGTTTCGAGCTCAGCGGAAGGCGGCGTCGACATAGGACTGCACCTGCGAGAAAGCGGTTTCGGCGCCGGCCATGGCGCGGGCCTCTCCGGCCGCGTCGAGACCGGCCGCGTCCAGCGCGGCGGTGAATTGTCGCCAGTGGGCGGCGCGGCCGTCGGGATGGCCGGCCAGATGCCGTGCGCCGAAAGTCGCGTCGAGACCGAGCTTGGCCGCAGCCTTGAACAGGAACGCCGCGCCCAGATTCGAACCCTCGGCCACGTAGAGCCAGCCCAGCGCCGTCGCCAGGTCCGGCTCGACCTCGGCGCTGAAGGCCGGAGCGGGCAGGTCTTCGGGCGGCGGCAGGCCAAGATCGGCGCGGTCGGCCTCGATGGCCGCCAGCCGCCTGCGCTCGTCCAGTTCGGGCAGGCGCGCGGCCAGTTCCGGCCGCTGGTACAGCCCGTCGATGTCGCGATGGAAGCGCAGCTGCACGTCTAGGAACCGGCCGTAGCGCTCCCGGTCCTCGAACGGCCTGCCGGCCATGATGCTCTTGTCCAGGCGCTCGTGCGTCGCCGTCGTGCCCGCCTTCAGTCGTTTGGCGAGGGTCTGGGCGTCGGCGAGGGCGAGTTCGGTCATGGGGGGACTGTCGCCTCCTCGCGATTGCGACGCAACTGCTCTGGATCAAATCCGCCGCGTCCATTTGCGAAAATGCTAATCGGGCGGATAGGGGCCCGACTCGCGGGCGGATTTTCTGGAGCGCGCGCCGATGGCGGTGACGATCTACGGCATCAAGGCCTGCGACACGATGAAGAAGGCCCGCACCTGGCTCGACGAAGCCGGCGTCGCCTACGCCTTCCACGACTACAAGGTCGCCGGGATCGACCGCGCCAGCGTCGAACGCTGGGTGGAGGCCCTCGGCTGGGAGACGGTGCTGAACCGCGCCGGCACGACCTTCCGCAAGCTGCCCGACGCCGACAAGGTCGGCATCGATCCGGGCAAGGCCGTCGATCTGATGCTGGCCCAGCCCTCGATGATCAAGCGGCCGATCCTCGACGTCGACGGCAAGCTGCAGGCCGGCTTCAAGCCCGACCTCTACGCCGCGGCTCTCGCCTGAGGCGCGAAACGGCGCTTGCGCGAAATACGCGAGTTGGCGAACTTTGGGGCGACAACCGCGGCCAACAGCGGCTAAGTCTTTGGGAAACGGCCAGACTCTCTCCTGAGAGGGGCTGGCGGCGACAGGATGATTGAGTGGGCGTGACTTCGGGGCTTCCTTACGATCTGGCGATCTTCGATTTCGACGGCACGCTGGCCGACAGCGGCGCCGTGGTGCTGAAGCTCGTCAATCCGATGGCCAGGATGTACGGCTTCAAGAGCGTCACCGACGAGGAAGTCGAGATGCTGCGCGGCCGTCCCAACCGCGAGATCATCAAGTACCTGGGCGTCTCGGCCTGGAAGATCCCTATCATCGCCGCCCACGGCAAGAAGCTGATGGCGGCCGAGATCGGCTCGATCGGACTGTTCCCGGGCGTTCCCGACATGCTGCGCGCCCTGTCGGCCGGCGGCGTGCGCCTGGCGGTGGTCAGCTCCAACAGCGAGGCCACGATCCGCACCGTGCTGGGGCCGGATCTCGCCAAGCTGATCGACCACTACGGCTGCGGCGCCTCGCTGTTCGGCAAGGCCAAGAAGTTCCTCAAGGTGATCAAGACCGCCGGGGTCAAGCCGGGCCGGGTCATCTCGATCGGCGACGAGACTCGCGACATCGACGCGGCCAACGCGCTGGGCCTGGCTTCGGGCGCGGTCACCTGGGGCTACGCCACCCGCCAGCTGCTGGTCGACCACACCCCGACCGTCCTGATCGACGCCGTCGAGGACATCGTCTCGCGCCTGACCTCGCAGTCGGCCGCGCCGGTCGTCGCAACGGCCTGATCGGCCTTACGAAAGTTTCATCTCGCCGGGCGCCTCCAAACGGCGCCGTCAAAGCCTCTTCCCTGTACGAGACGAAAGCGACAGGCTCTCGTCGAAAACAATCCGAGGGGAACGAGTCATGGAACTTGGCATCCTGATACCGCTGGCGCCGTTCATCATGGTCGTCTGCATCGTCTGCATCCCGCTGTGGCTGAAGAGCCGCGAGCGCCGTGAGATGCAGGCCACCGTCCGCGCCGCCATCGAGAAAGGCCAGGCCCTGCCGCCCGAGCTGATCGAGGCGATGAGCAAGGAGGTCAAACCGCCCAAGGAGTCCTCGGCCATGCGCGACATGCGGGTCGGCGTCATCCTGATCGCCGTCGGAGGCGGCATCGCGGTGCTGGGCCTCACCCTGGGGCAGATCGACGACAACGCCATGCACCCGTTCCTGGGCGCGGCCGCCATTCCGGCGCTGATCGGCGTCGCCTACGTCGTCCTGAGCTTCTTCAACCCCAACAAGGGCGCGCCGCGCGCCTGACGTCCGTCTGGGGGAAGAGGGGACTTTCATCATGGGTGTTCAGCGCCCGCCGACCACCGGTCACGATGTCGAGCTGGCGGCCCTGGCCGCTACCGGCGACCGCGCAGCCTACGGGGAGCTCGTGCGACGGCACGGCTCGTCCGTACGGGGGCTGCTGCGTCGCCTCGGCGCCGACCCGGCCACCGCCGACGACGTCGCCCAGGACGCCTTCCTGGTCGGCTTCGAGCAGATCGCCGAATATCGCGGCGAGGGGGCTTTCGGCGGCTGGATCAAGAAGACCGCCGCGCGGCTCTACCTGCGCAAGGTCAAGCGCGACGCGCGCCTGATCTTCTCGGACGCCGCGCCCGACGAAGCGCCGCCCCAGGCCGGCGCCGCGCCGGGCGACAAGCTGGACCTCGACGAAGCCCTCAAGGGCCTGTCGCGGGGCGAGCGCCTCTGCGTCTCGCTGTGCTACGGCGCGGACTGGTCGCACGCCGAGGCCGCCGAGGCCTTGAATATCCCCGTCGGGACGGTCAAATCCCATGTCAAACGTGGTCTCGATAAGCTCCGGGCCAGGCTGGCCCCGCCAACGGACGTCTCAGCGCGGAGAGAAGGTCATGGTTGATCGCGACTTCGACGCCCAGCTTTCACGGCTGTTTTCCGCCCCGCCGGCGTTTCCCGACGCCGAGGCCTTCCAGGTGCGGGTCGAGCGCCGTCTCGACCGCGGCTGGGCGCTGCGCCGCCTGATGATCGGGGCGGCCGGGGCCGTTGCCGGGGTGGTCGCGGTCGGCCAGCTGATCACCAGCCGCTTCGCCGCCGATCTGCAGCACGCCTCCGAGCAGGGCGTGACCAGCATGGATGTGGGCGTCGACAAGCTGATCGGCCGCGTCGACCAGTTCGTCGCCACGCCGGCCAGCGTCGAAACCCTGTGGCTTGGCGCGGCGCTTGCGGCTATCGCTCTGGCCTTCGCCGTCACCCGACTGGTCGAAGAGTTCTGATCCCGGAGGACGGTCCCCGCCGCTCCGGGCGTCTGCAATAGAGCCGGAGCGAGTCTTGTCCGCCCATCGCCAGGAGACGGTCCGCCGTCTCGCCGCCCCCGATATCGCCGCCCGCAAGGGCGGCGTTCCCATTGTCTGCCTCACCGCCTACACGGCCCCCGTGGCGGCCGCCCTCGACGACGCCTGCGACGTGCTGCTGGTCGGCGACTCGCTGGGCATGGTCGTCCATGGCCTGCCCAACACCGTCGGCGTGACGATGGAGATGATGATCCTGCACGGCCAGGCGGTCATGCGCGGCTCCAGGAAGGCCATGGTCGTCATCGACATGCCGTTCGGCTCCTACGAGGGCGCGCCCGAAGAGGCCTACGCCAACGCCGTGCGCATCATGAAGGAGACCGGGGCCCAGGCCGTGAAGGTCGAGAGCGGCCCCACCGTGGCCGCCACCATCCGTTATCTCGTCGATCGCGGCGTGCCGGTGATGGGCCATGTGGGCCTGCGCCCGCAGGCCGTGCTGGTCGACGGTGGGTTCAAGGCCAAGGGCCGCGACGAGGAAGGCCGCCAGAAGATCCTGGCCGAGGCCCGCGCCACCGCCGAGGCCGGCGCCTTCGCGGTGGTCGTCGAGGGCGTCGCCGAGGCTCTGGCCCGCGAGATCACCGAAGCCATCGACCCGCCGACCATCGGCATCGGCGCCTCGGCCGGCTGCGACGGCCAGGTGCTGGTCAGCGACGACATGCTGGGCCTGTTCGACTGGACGCCCAAGTTCGTGCGCCGTTACGCCGACCTGAAGGGCCAGATCGAGAAGGCCGCGGCCGACTACGCCCGCGACGTCAAGGACCGCAGCTTCCCCGGCGCGGCCGAGACCTATTACGCCAAGAAGGACTGATCTCTTTCGCCCTCTCCTTGAGGGAGAGGGCGGCCTCGCGGCGAGGTCGGGTGAGGGGTCTCTCATCCCCTCAAACCGACAGCTTCTGTCGATCGCGATTTAGGATTCCCGATTCACGCCCTTGTGGCGGGAGCCCCCACCGCTATCAACACCACCTTAATGAGCGGACGCCTAAGCGTCGGGCAAAGGGCAAAGTGGCCGTTACCCGTCGGGTTGGCAGCTAGTTCGGCACCAACCCCCGCACTGTCCGTCCTGGTCGTGACGCCTAGCGAGCGACGCGAAAATTAGTGGCGATCCAGAACCCGATCCGTGCGTGGCTTTGGTTTAGCAGCCACGAGACATTAGAAGCTCGTCCCAGCAAAAACGCCGACCGTGAAGTTATCATCGTCGGTGTCGTCATCATCGTCCTGGGTCTGAGCCTTCAGTCTTAGACCGCCGCTGAGCTTGCCGTCCTTATCAGGAACGACATAGAGCGTTGCTTCCAGCCCAGTCACCTTGGTCTCGAAATCGTAAGCTGGTTTGAGCTGGAGGCCTATCGGCACATCCCAACCCTCGATCACAGCGTACTTTCGGGCAATCAGGAACGCCGTGGCTGAGATATCCCGCTTGGGTCCGCTGAAGGGGCCTTGGAAGCACTCCTGGGGCGTGCCGAGCGTCGCCGGCTGGCAGAGAATGCGCTTCTTGCCGTCTTTATAGTCCTGCTTGTACTCGGCCCCGACGCCGCCGTACCAGCCGGCATACCACTTCTTGCCACCGGAGCGTTTGACGCCCCACTGACCGCTGACACCCCACGGCGCGCGGGTATCATCGTTCTCGGCTAGAGTGACCGCGTCACGCCATTTGAGCTCTTTTCGTCCGGCAGTCGCCGAGACCGACCAAACCTTGGTCCAATGCGGCTCGGTCAGGCCCAGAAGCTCCTTGGCGGTGACGGAGTCCATCCACGGGGCCAACTCGCTAGCTTTCGTTCCGCAATCGGTCTTCCCGCTTTCCTTGCAAGCCTCCGCAGCCTTTTCGAGAATCTCAATGAGTGTGTCTGGCGAAAGCGTTGTGGGCGCCAGTCGTGGGGCGCTGACGCTGCTGTAGGCCAAGGCAAGGGACCATGTACCGGGCAGACCCGAGTCGGTGATGAAGTCCGCCAGCTTGCTGCTCTCGTCTAGCGGGGCGGTCGCCTTGATCGTCCAGCCGTGGGCGCGGATTTTACCGTCTGTGGTCTTGGATTCCGTTCTGGACAACTGAACAGAGGCTTCGGTCTTGTCAGGTTGAGCCTCGACAACGATTCCAGAACCGGCGAACCCCGTGCTGATATCCGCCGCCACCGTTTTGGCGTCCGGCACGACATAGCGCGCGCCGTTCGTGTCACGTCCGCTCACCCAGATGTTGTCCTGGGCCACTGCGTTCCCGGCCAAGGCGCTCGCCGTGAGCGCCAAGAAGATTCGAAGCCGGGCGATCATAGCTTTTCTACCTGGAAGTCGCGGACCGTCACGCCGCTGGCGGCCTCCGCCCTGGTCAGCTTGCGCTTGAACGCAGGCTTGACCTCCTTGTCCCCATTAGTGGTCTTTTGAACCATGGTGGCCTCAGCCGTGCCACCTGCTTCCCCCTCCATCTGCACCTCAAGGACGAATTTCGTCGTCCCGTCGGGGAAGTCGTGGGCCGCCTCGTTATTCGTGACCGTCAGCTCTGCCCAGTGGTCACCATGACTGACTCGCCAAGCGGCGTAGCCACCGTGCTCTCCCAGACCGGTTTCCTTGATCGTGAATTCCACTCTCGGCATGGCCCGCCCCACCTCAAGCCAAAGTAAGCGTCACAAAATACTCGCCTTAAGGTAGGGGTTTGTCCAGCAAAGCTTTCGAGGCCGTGATCGGGTTGACGTCCTTAGGTGCCAAACGTCTGGGACGGTCGCCAAAGGGGGGCTCGATATGATGCCCCCCATCGAGGCCGCCCCAATCAAAGTCGCGTGTCGCGAGAGCTTGACCGTGGGTGACTAGTGACGGTTTATTTGGCCAAACCGTCAGGGGCGACTATGCGGATTGCAGACAAGGAAATTGGGAGTCTCGCTGAACTTATTCAGCACCTCCGAACTGATAAACCTCAGGACCAACATACTTGGTTCAGGGGGCAAGCGAAGGCTGAGTGGAAGCTCGAACCGTCATTGACTCGCGCGGGCGGCCTGGATGCCGAATTGTCATTGATCAAACGCTTCAAGCAGAACGCGCTCGCCAATATGATCAATCGGCCGATAGATGAGTGGGATTGGTTGTTTGTCATGCAACACCATGGCCTGCCCACTCGCCTGCTCGATTGGACCGAGGGGCCGTTAGTTGCGCTGTATTTCGCATTGAATGACCCTGGTGTCCCGGTGGACGCCGAGCCAGCTGCTTTATGGGCGCTTCTGCCTGCGCAGCTCAACATACATTCTAAGCTTAGGGGCAAGTCCCCCCTCGACATTCCGGGCTTCGGTGATGACGAGCACCTCAACGCCTACCTCCCGAGCAAGGTCAGCAGCCCGGGCGTCGCCTTCGGGCCGTTAGCCGCAATCGCCGCTCGCAATAACGTGCGCATTCAGATGCAACAAGGCGTCTTCACGGTGTGCCATAAAGAGCTTACGGCTCTTGAAGAGGTTCCTGATCCGAATTTCGTTTGGAGATACATCATACCCGCCGAAAAGAAGCAGGTGATGAGGGAAGAGCTCAGGATTTTAAACGTTACAAAGTTATCACTTTTCCCGGAACTAGCCAATGTTGCCGAGCATGCGCGGGGTATGATCTGATGAGCCGTTTCATGATGAGCAAGCTTTCGGATTCGTCCTTGCTCGCCGTCCACGATATGCGCGATCAGCTGCAGCTCGATCCGTCGTATCAGCGCCCAGGAGGCATTTGGAACACCTCCAATAAGCAACTATTCATAGACTCCCTGTTCAATAAGTTTGATGTTCCAAAATTTTATTTTCACTACGTCGGCGATACGGGTGGAAATATAGAATATGCCATTATAGACGGCCGTCAGCGACTCGAAACTATATGGTCGTTCATGGAGGATGAATTTAGACTGAGCAAAGACTTTGTTCTATTCGACGATGAGACGGTAGAGATTGCTGGAAAGAAGTACTCTGAAATCGCAAAAATCTATCCGCGACTGATAACGCGCTTCTCGTCTAGGACGTTGGACATTGTCGTTGTCACAACGGACGATATTGAATTCATTGAAGATATGTTCTCTCGGCTGAACGACGCCGTTCCGCTTAATGCTGCGGAAAAGCGGAACGCTTTTGGCGGCCCAATGCCCCGC
Organism: Caulobacter sp.; assembly: GCA_047607095.1. GTDB lineage: Bacteria > Pseudomonadota > Alphaproteobacteria > Caulobacterales > Caulobacteraceae > Caulobacter. Next base: position 2,570 of record JASGDR010000452.1, on the reverse strand, counting down.
CTCATTCGAGATATTGTCGAACATCCGTTCTTCACGAAAAGTCTTCCCGTGAGCAATTCACGATATAGACACTTCGATATCGCGGCCAAGTTTCTTCACCTGGAAGCCCACTCCGGCATTCCAGACACAAAGAAGTCAACGCTCGACAACTTTGTTAAGCAGTATCGCGAATCGTCCGACGCAGCCCTTGAGCCGCTCGCGGAGGCGGTCACAGATACGCTCGATGCCATGTATGAGGCGTTTGATGTTGAGGACGAACTTCTCAAGTCTACAGGCGCAGTATCAGTTTACTATGTGCTATTTTCACGGCTTCGACGGGATGGCGTGGTTGCTCCGATTACCCGGGACCAATTACAAGATTTCGAGGATGTTCGAGCCCACAACAGATCGCTCTTCTCGAGCGATGTGGACAATGTGGACTACGATCTAATCGCGTTTGATGAGGTCGCTCGCTCGTCCAATGACGGGCCATCCATCTCATATCGATACTCGGTAATTCGATCCTTTCTTGGGCACTGACCTTTGTCGGAGCGATCGCCGATAGGGTTGACGGCATCGCCCCGCTCCAGACGGCACGCCCCACACAGCATCGTTCAGTAGCGCTGCGTGGGGCGTGCCAGATACCTTCGATTTGCGGGCACGTGTACGTAGCCGCAGATTTGAGCTGGTTTGATGGGGGGGGGATAGCCTGGACCGCCTTAGCAAGGACGCACGTAGCGAGCGCATGGGCCGCATCAAAGGCAAGGACACCGTGCCGGAGATGATCGTGCGCCGACTCGTCCATTCGATGGGGCGTCGATTTCGGCTCCATCGTAGCGACCTGCCAGGGAAGCCTGACCTAGTTTTTCCCGGCTCGCGGAAGGTCATTTTCGTGCATGGTTGCTTTTGGCATCGGCATCCCGATTCGGCCTGCAAGCTAGCGAGGCTGCCAAAGTCGCGCTTGGATTTCTGGCTTCCCAAGCTAGAGCGTAACCGTGATCGCGATGTGGAAAATCAAGAAAACCTTCGCCGCTTAGGCTGGAGTGTCTTGGTTATATGGGAATGCGAGCTAAAGGATATGGCTTCCGTCAAGGACAAGATTGAAGCGTTTTTAAGCACATGAAATCAGTTGAACTCTTTGCAGGAGCGGGTGGGCTTGGCATTGGCTTGCATCAAGCCGGCTTTAAGCCCGTCAATGTCATCGAATGGGATCGCTATTGCTGCGACACCATTCGCGAGAATAAGGCGCGCAAGGCCAAGACCGTTTCTGGTTGGGGCACCGTTACTGAAGGCGACGTTCGTGCCGTTGATTTCTCGCAGTATGACGGCCAAATCGAACTGATCTCGGGCGGCCCACCGTGTCAGCCCTTCTCACTGGGCGGTAAGCACAAGGCCTACGACGACACGCGCGATATGTTCCCCCAAGCGATCCGCGCAGTGCGTGAATCTCGGCCCAAAGCTTTCATTTTCGAGAACGTGAAGGGCCTGACTCGAGCCAGCTTCCGCAACTACTTCGAGTATATCCGACTTCAGCTTGAGCATCCGAACGTCACTATTCGGAATGGCGAGGATTGGATCGACCATCACGCCCGTCTTGAACGCCACCACACGAGTGGGAGGCGCGAAGATTTACATTATCGCGTCGTTACGCGTCTGTTGAACGCATCCGATTACGGTGTGCCCCAAAGACGCGAGCGCGTCGTCTTCGTCGGTTTCCGGGAAGACCTAGGTATTAGCTGGAATTTTCCTGCTGAAACTCATTCTCTGGACGCCCTTATCTGGGATCAGGTCCACGGCGATTATTGGGAGCGGCATCGGGTCGCTAAGAACGCACGCGTTATGAGCGCTCGTTCCGTTGCTCGCGCTCAGCATCTTAAGGTAAGGCCGGAGGCCTTGCCTTGGCGCACCGTGCGCGACGCGATCCATGATTTGCCCGACGCCGAGCGCGATCCATCCGCTGCGGCGATCCATCTGAATCATCGCCATCAACCTGGTGCTCGTTCCTATCCCGGTCACACTGGTAGCCCCCTCGACGAGGCCGGGAAGACCTTGAAGGCGGGCGTTCATGGCGTGCCTGGCGGAGAGAACATGCTCCTCCGCCCCGATGGTTCTGTGCGCTACTTCACCGTGCGCGAGAGCGCGCGGCTCCAGACCTTCCCAGACGATTTCATCTTCCACGGATCGTGGAGTGAAACGATGCGGCAGCTCGGTAACGCCGTGCCTGTCCTACTCGCACGCAAGGTCGGCGAGAGCGTTTCTGAGCATTTGGAGCGCGCGGCTTGAGCGACGTTTATAATCCGCTCGATAAGATCAATCTTGCGCGCAGCATCGAATTGGAACTCTTGGGGCGACCTCCGATGCCCTTATCTGACGTCGAAGGCATCAAAGGGGCCGGAGTTTACGTTATCTATTACACAGGGGACTTCCCTGCCTACCTGGCCAATGCTGCGATAGACCCAAATGAACCCGCAGCATTGCCGATCTACATTGGAAAGGCCATCCCGCGGGGAGGGCGTAAGGGTGGCGTGTCTGTTAAGACCGCCGCGGCTGGGGTGGCTCTGCGAGATCGCTTGCGTCAGCATGCCACCTCG
>JASGDR010000451.1:0-5668 GCA_047607095.1 Caulobacter sp. | reverse complement strand
TTTGACTTTCGTATACTGGTGCGAGACCTCAGGCGGGGATGGCGTCGTCCAGCCCATCGTTCATCCGGAGGAACTCCGCGCGCAGGATGCGGAGAAAGGCGCGCTCGGCGTCGTTCAGGTCGCGCCGCCCCGCGTGGAAGGCGTAGAACTGCCGCTCGACCACGGGGTCGACGATCGTGTGGGCCACCAGGACGCCGGCGTCGAGCTGGTCCTGCACGGCCGAGACCGGCAGGACCGAACAGAACGGCTCCTCGTTCAGCAGCGCCTGGATCATCGGCAGGGAATCCATCTCGAGCGCCGGCGATATCCGCAGGTGGGCGTCGAGCAAGGCCGCGTCGAGGATCTGGCGCAGGCCGCTGGTCGCGGCCGGCAGGACCAGCGGCAGCGCGGGCAGGACAGCCAGCTTGACCGGTCCGTCCGGCAGCAGGCCGAAGCGCCGGCCGTAGACCACGGACAGGGCCTCGGACTCGGCGAGCTTGAACCGAGCCATGCCCGGCGCGGTGCGGTCGGTCACGGCCAGGCCGACGGCGCCGCTGGCCACCTGGGCCTGCAGGGCGCTGTTGGATCCCTCGACCATATGCAGGCGCACGCCGGGAAAGCGCTCGCGCCACTTGGCGATGGCCCGCGCCACGCATCGCGCCAGGACGCTGGCGTGGCCGGACGGCGGCACCACCCCGATCTTCAGGCGGCCGCCCTCCCCGCCGACGACGGTGGCGCCCTCGACGGCGATCCGCCGCGCGCCCTCCAGGATGATCTGGGCGGCGCTGTTCAGGCGCCGGCCCGCCGGCGTGGGCGTCAGCCCGTCGCGCGACCGCAGGAACAGCTGGCGGTCCAGGCTGTGCTCCAGCTTGTGCAACCCGTCGGTCAGGGCCGGCTGGGCCACCGAGACGCTGCGCGCCGCCGCCGTGATCGAGCCCCGCTCGAACAGCGCGCGGCTGTAGCGCATCTGCCGGTGGGACAGCACCGGACGGAAGTGGACGTTGCGCTCAGGCGCGGCCAGCTCCTCGCCGATCATCCGCGCCAGGTCGCCGGCCTCGGCGTCGTCGGGATCGTGGAAGGCGGCCAATTGCGAGAACAGCGGCGGGCGCAGCGGCCGGATGTCGACGCTTTCCAGCCCCACCCGATCGGCCGCCAGCGAGCGCGGCACCAGGAAGGCGGCTTCCGGATTTTCCCAGACCATCCGCGGCAGCATGCCCGCCGGTTGGTCGTGGACGGCGATGGCGGCGGCGGCGTTGGCCTGCTCCACAAGGCCGTGCCCCAAGCCGGGAACGATGAAGGGGCCGTCCTCCGGCGCGGCGGTCTCGGCCAGGCGATTGCGCGCGTTGCGCACCACGACCCAGGGGTCGCGCCCCAGGATCGTGACCCCCGTCCCCTCGCCAGTCTTCAGGTCGGGATCGAAGGGGCCGGCGTCGATGACGAGGCGCGGCCGGACGTCGCCGAAGACCTCGCCGGCGATCGAGCGCGATCCTTCGGGATGGGCTTCGATCCCGCTGAAGCAGGGCTCGACGAAGACGTCCGGCCGCTGCTCGCCGAAAAGCTGGGCCGCGCGGCTGACGGCCTTGGCCACCCGGCCCAGCGCGAAACTCAACCTCACGTCCACCAACAGGTGCGACGGCGATTGCTCGTCGCCGCCCTGCCCAATCCACAGGCGGGCGAAGGCCTCGGCGTGCAGCAGCGGCACGGCCGAACGGAACAGCCACAGGCCGACGGGCGTGGGGTGCAGCCGGCGCTGGACCTGCTCGAACAGCGGCGCGCCGATCTCCTCGGAAAGGGTCTTCAACGCCCCGCTGAGGGTCGATTGAGTGATCCCAAGCTCCGCGGCGGTGGCGGCGAACCCCTGTTCCTGGCAGGCGAGCGCGAAATAACTGAGACGCTTGAGGTCCATGGATAACACGGGGTCGGCGGCGGACCTGAAGGGCCGCCCTTCCCCCAAACCGTAGCAATCGTGCCGACCAGGACTTTTCAAAATCGATGGAACCCCGCCTAAGTTCTTCCGGCTGCTCAGCTTTTGATCACCAGTGCAGGTAGAGTTCCCCGGCCGTCAGGCCAGGGCTCCGATCGCCGCCTCGGCGGCCTGCAGCAGGTCCCGCCCCCGCACGAGGGCCTGGGCCTGGACCATGTCGTCCGACTGGTAGTGGTCGGCGGTCGTCATCGGCACCTTGTCGCGCAGGCGGGCGAAGGCGGCCTTGACGCCCTTGCCCGGCTCGCGCCCGTCGAGGTGGACCGCCGACAGGTCGACGCCCTGGGCGGCGCAGATGAACTCGATGGCGATGATCGTCTCGGCGTTGGCCACCACCGAAACCGCCTTGCGCGCCGAGAAGGTGCACATGCTGACATGGTCTTCCTGGTTGGCCTTGGTCGGCACGGAGTCGGCGACCGACGGGAAGCAGAGCACCTTGTTCTCGGAGGCCAGGGCCGCGGCGCTGCAGTGCACGATGCCGAAGCCGTAGTTCAGGCCCAGCGTGCCGCCCACCAGGTTCAGCGGCAGGCCGAAGCTCATGCCCGGGTCGGTCAGGCGATAGGCCCGCCGCTCGGAAATGGCGCCGATCTCGGCCGCGGCGATGGCGATCAGGTCGGCGGCGTAGCCGATCGGCTCGCCATGGAAGTTGCCGCCGGAAAGCACGTCGTAGCCGCCCTTGCCGTCGGCGAAGATCAGCGGATTGTCGGTGGCGGCGTTGGCTTCGCGGGTGAGCAGGGTTTCGGCGAAGCGCAGGGCGTCGCGGGCCGCGCCGTGCACCTGCGGGGCGCACCGCAGCGAATAGGGATCCTGGATCCGCGGGACGTAGACGTCGTTCGGACGCGCCTCGTCGGGCAGGCGGATGCGGCGCGCGTCCTCGTTGGTCCGGCCGCTGCCCTCGGTCAGGCGCAGCACGTTGGTCGCCACGTCTTCCTGGAACTGCGAATTACGGGCGCGGTGGATGCGCACGTCAAAAGCGTTCAGCTGGCCGCGCATGGCTTCCAGCGACAGGGCCAGGGCGATGTCGGCGTGGCGGGCCAGGCTCTGGGCGTCGTCGAGCGCCAGGATCGCCACGCCCAGCGACACCGTCGAGCCGTTGATCAGGCCCAGCACGTCCTTGGGGCCCAGCGTGAAGGTCGGCGCCAGTCCGGCGGCCTTCAGGGCCTCGGCGGCGGGCATGCGCACGCCCTGATAGACGGCCTCGGCGCGCTCGTGACCGATCATGGCCGAGACCAGGTGGGCCAGCGGGGCCAGGTCGCCGCTGGCGCCGACCGAACCCTGGCTGGGGATGATCGGGTGGACGCCGGCGTTGATCATGTCGATCAGGCGGTCGAGGCATTCCACGCGGATGCCCGAGCAGCCCTTCGACAGGGCGTTGACGCGCAGCACCATGGCCGCGCGGGTCTGTTCCTCGGTGAACGGCTCGCCGATGCCGGCGGCCGTCGCGTTGATCATGTTGACCTGGTACTGCTCGAAGTCCGCCGGGCTGATGCGCACGTCGCAGAGGCGGCCCAGGCCGGTGTTGATGCCGTAGATGCCGGGCGCGTCGTCCTTGAGCCAGTTCTCCTCGACATAGGTCCTGACCGCCACCGTCGCCTCGCGGGCGCTTTGGGCCAGCTCCACCTTCGGATAGGCGCCCAGGCCGTCGCCGCGCGCGGCGCGGACGACGGAGAGCAGATCGAGATTGGCGCCGTCGAGAACGACCGGCGTGGAGGCGTCATAGCTGCGGGGCATTGGATATTCCGGGAAGGATAGAAAGGGGTCGGGCGAAGATCAGAGGGCCGAGGCCGTCACCCAGATGGGCGACTTGTCCTGGAAGGTGCTGGACCACACCGCCTCGCCGATGGCGTCGAGCAGATGCAGGTCCTCGCCGACGATCTGGCCGAGGACGGGAGCGAGCAGGTCCTCGCTGGTCGGGCCGTACTGCACGATCAGCTTCTGGCCGGTGCCCTGCGAGAAGCGCAGGCGGCCCAGGGGCGCCTGGTTGATCCGCTCCTTCACGTGGACCGGCGCGGTGCTGAGGATCGGCGCCCAGGCGTACATCGACTTGCCGGTCACGACGGCGTGGTCCTGCAGCACGGTGAACGGCAGGGCCGCCAGCAGGTCGTCGCAGAGCTCGGGATTGGCGGTCCGGGCCAGCTGGGCGCGAACCTCGATGCCCAGGGGCTCCCAGCGCAGCAGGAGATCGGCCTCGGCGGCGGTCGGGAAGACGTAGTCGGCGGGCGGATCGTAGAGATCCGGAGCCTCGCCGCCCTCGTAGCGGAAGCGCTCGCCCATGTCCCAGGGGAAGAAGTGGTGGCACCAGGCGTTGGTGCGGTTGGCGAAGCGGTTCAGGGCCGCCAGCAGGTCGGCGAGTTCGCCCTTGCCGGCGGTCGGCGCCAGGCCGCGGATGCGGGCGGCGAAATCGCCCAGCGCGCGCAGGCCGCTGTAGCCGAGATAGTTCGAATACGGACCGTCGAACTCCTCGATCATCCGGCGGACATGCTCGACCGGCACGGACGGATCGCGCGCCATGCGCACCAGCGGAAACAGCGTGTAGCCCGCATAGTCGCGAAGCATGCCGGCCGCGATGTCGTAGGTGCTGAAGTATTGGCCGTAGGATCCGGCCTGGCTTTCCAGCGCGCCCGTGCGCAGGCGGCGCATCTCGTCCGGCTCCTGGCGAAGAATGGCAGCGGAAGCCGCGTCGATTTCCTGAACCAACTGAACCGCCAGGCTATCGATCGCCATGTCCATCACGCTCTCCGTCGAAACGCCGGCGACGAACACTGCCGCCGGACCTCAATGGCGGTGATCTTAGTTTGACGGGCGGAGGCAGCTATCCAGGTTCGGCCGAACCCACCGATAAGCAAAACCGACACAACCTGAGGGTCGATCACGGCGCCGTCAGGATGCGCAGGCCGCGCTCTCCGGGGCGGCGAAGCGTCGCCTCGGCGACCACCGAAGGCGGCGAGCCTTGACCGCCCCGCCGCCTGGAGAGTCACCCTGAGGAAGACCGACGGACCATGCCGCCGGCGAGGGAGGAAGACGCCGCCGCCAACGAGGATCCGATGCCCGTTCCGACGACAGCCCACATGGCCAAGGTCGATCCGCGCCCGCCGACGCGCTTCATGGCCGTCCTGAAGACGTGCGTCCGTCGCCTCGTCGAAGCGTTCGACGCGGAAGCCTCGCCCGGGCGGACCACGGACCTCATTCCCTTGGGGGACTCCTGGATCTGTGGGCCTCATCGAGACCGATAGTCCCGCCTATCGCTTCTCCGAGCCGGCCGCCTGGCGAGCGCGGGTCTATCTCACGAGGTAGAACTCGACCGGAGCCACCAGCTCCAGCGGATCGCCGACGACATCCTCGGGCGGCCTGGGCAGGGGCTGCGCCCGCCCCGGCAGGGCCAGCGCTTCCTGGTCCAGCGCCGCGACGCCGGAGCCGCGCTCCAGCCGGGTTTCGAGCACCCTGCCCCGCCGGTCCATGACGATGCGGATGTAGGGAGCGCCCTGCTGGCGCCGGATCTGGGCCGCCGCCGGGTAGCGCTTGACCGCGTCGAGCCGGGCGAGCACCTGCCCGCGCCAATCGGGCGTTCCGCTGGAAACGGCCGGCGCGATCGGACGGGACGGCGGCGCGCTGGTCCGCGGAGCCGGCGCCGCCTCGGTCGCCGGGCGCGCTTCGGGCGCATGTTCCGGAAGGGCCACCTCCGGATCGGCCGCCGCCGGCGCGGGCGGA
>JASGDR010000450.1:0-6399 GCA_047607095.1 Caulobacter sp. | reverse complement strand
CGGGCCATGAAGGAGAATGCCCGCCAGGGTTTCTGGAACGGTTCTCGGCCGCCGCTGGGCTATCGGGTGATCATCGCCGAGCAGCGCGGCGCCAAGCTCAAGAAGAAGCTGGAGATCGATCCTGTCCAGGCCGACAAGGTCCGCAAGATCTACAAGCTCGCGCTCCAGGGCGTGGACGGCTCGGGGCCGCTGGGCCTGAAGTCGATCGCCACCTGGCTCAACGCCAACAACATCCGCACCAAGGACGGTGGCAAGTTCGGGATCGACGCGGTCCATAAGGTGCTCACCCGCACGACCTACAAGGGCGAGCACCGGTTCAACTTCACCGACCACAAGCAGCGTCGGCGCAAGCCGGACGAGGAGCACGCGGTCGCGAAAATCCCGGCCATCGTCAACAACGCCGAATGGCAGGCGGTGCAGGATCATCTGAAGCTGCGAAGCCCTGGCGTCATGGCGTCGCGCTTCGTCACCAGTCAGGTTCTCTTGGGCGGCATCTGCTTTTGCGGCCTGTGCGGCGGCGCGATGACGCTGCGGACCGGGAAGAACGGCGCTTATCGCTACTACACCTGCTCGACCAAGGCCCGCATGGGCAAGGACGGCTGCACCGGCATCACCGTGCCCATGAGCAAGCTCGATGACGCCGTCGTCGGCCATCTGGAGCGCAAGCTCTTCCAAACCGATCGGCTCTGCATCCTAATGGGCAACGTACTTGATCGACGTGAGGAATGGATCGAGCGCAGGCGCTCCCACGTCGGCGAACTTCGCAAGCGCGCGGCAGAAGCGGCCAACAAGCTGGCGCGGCTCTATGCGGCCATCGAAGACGGCCTGATCGGCCAGAGCGCCGGGGGCCTCGGGGACCGGATCAGGGAGCTAGAGGCGATCAAGGTGGAGGCGACCGCTGACGCGGATCGCGCCGAGGCGGCGATTGAGAAGCTTGGGCCGATGATCACACCGGAGAGCGTCGAGCGCATGGCCGCAGCGACGCGCGAGGCTCTGCGCGACCCCGAGGGGAAGTATCGCCGCGCCCAGGTGCGCGCGGTGGCTCAGCGCGTCGAGGTGCTCTCAACGACGGAGATCAAGATCATGGGAGGAAGGACCGAACTGCTTAGAACCATGGCCGCCTCGGCGGGCGCTCACTCCGTTCTTACGGAGGTTCGCAGTTCTAAACCGAAGTGGCGCGCCCGGAACGATTCGAACGTCCGACCCTCAGATTCGTAGTCTGATGCTCTATCCAGCTGAGCTACGGGCGCGCACTGCCTTGCGGCGAGGCGGGGGAGATACCTCGGAGGCCGGGGGTGTGCAAGCGTCTTGTCGAAAAAAGCGCGCCGAGTTTGGTGGATAAGTGCGCAAGCCCTTTTGGAGCAAGGCTTTGCGCGATCGAAAAAGATGTCGCGGGCGCGTCGGGCGGCGTTTTTTGCGAGCGCGGTGGCGGCGGCGGGGGCATGGTTCGTCGAATCTGCGTCCCGCGAGTCGGCTTTCGGCCGGCTTTCGGGACCCGTCCGCGCCCGTTTCGAGGATCCGTCCATGCGCCTTCCCGTTCTCGCCGCCCTCGCCGTCCTGACCGCTTGCGGAGGGATCGCCGGCTGCGCGACGTCGGCGGCGGCGCCGGTCACGGCGGGCGCCGCGGCGGCCTACAGCCCGCGCGGCATGGTCGCCACGGCCAATCCGCTGGCCACCGAGGCCGGCCTGCGGGTGCTGCGCGAGGGCGGCTCGGCCGTCGACGCGGCGGTGGCCGTGCAGGCGGTGCTGGGCCTGGTGGAGCCGCAGAGCTCGGGCCTGGGCGGCGGCTCGTTCCTGATGGTCTACGACGCCAAGACCGGCAAGGTGACCGCCTATGACGGCCGCGAGACCGCCCCGGCCGCCGCGACGCCGGCCCTGTTCCTGGGCGACGACGGCAAGCCCGTGCCGTTCATCGACGCGGTGCTGTCGGGCCGCTCGACCGGCGTGCCCGGCGCGGTCGGCATGCTGGCCCAGGCCCAGAAGGAGCATGGCGCCATCGGCTGGGACCGCCTGTTCCTCGACGCCGAGAAGCTGGCCGACCAGGGCTTTGTGGTGAGCCCGCGCCTGGCCTCGATGATCAACGGCCGCTCGCCGCAGGGCAAGACGGCCGACGCCGCGGCCTATTTCATCAAGCCCGACGGCCGGCGCTACCAGGCCGGCGACACGCTGAAGAACCCCGCCTACGCCGCCACCGTGCGCCGCCTGGCCGCCGAGGGGCCGTCGGCGCTCTATGAAGGTCCGTTGGCCGAGGCGATCGTCGCCAGGCTGCACGAGGGCGAGCGCCCCTCGACCATGACGCTGGCGGACCTGAAGGCCTACAGGCCGCGCTCGGCCGACGCCCTGTGCCGCCCGTGGAAGGTCTACACCGTCTGCGTGCCCAACCCGTCGTCGAGCGGGGTGTCGCTGCTGCAGGCCCTCCTGATGCTGGAGCACACCGACATCGCCAAGCGCGGCCCCAAGGACCCGATCGCCTGGACCCAGATCGCCGAGGCCGAGCGGGTGATGTACGCCGACCGCGACCGCTATGTCGGCGATCCGGGCAAGGTCGCCGTGCCGGTCGAGGGCCTGCTGGATCCGGCCTATGTGAAGGAACGGGCCAAGCTGATCGGCCAGACGGCCGGTCCGGCCCCGAGCTTCGGCCTGCCCAAGGGCGCGCCCAAGGTCGGCCCCGACTCCACGATCGAGCCGGGCGGCACCACCCACTTCGTCATCGTCGACGCGGCGGGGAACGTGGTGTCGATGACCACCACGGTCGAGAGCATCTTCGGCTCGGGCCGGATGGTCGGCGGCTTCTTCCTCAACAACCAGCTGACCGACTTCAACTTCGCGCCGACCGACAAGGACGGCCTGCCCGGCGCCAACGCCGTGGCCGGGGGCAAGCGCCCGCGCTCGTCGATGTCGCCGCTGATCGTGCTGGACAACAAGGGCAAGTTCCTGGCCGCCGTCGGCTCGCCGGGCGGCTCGGCGATCCTGTCCTATAACCTCAAGGCCATGGTCGGGGTGTTCGACTGGGGCCTGTCGATGCAGGACGCCGTGGCCCTGCCCAACCTGGTGGCGCGCGGCGAGACGTTCTCGGGCGAGGTCGACCGCTTCGGCCCGGAGCTGACCGCGGCCTTGCAGGCGCGCGGCGTGATGGTCAAGGAAGGCCAGAACGAGAATTCGGGCCTGCACGGGGTGATCGTGCGCGCCGGCGGCAAGCTGGAAGGCGGCGCGGATCCGCGTCGCGAAGGCGTGGCCAAGGGTCTGGAATAGTCTTGGGCTGGGCGGCCGGCTGACGCGCCGGCCGTTCAGCAACCTTGGTCTTCCTGGGCCTTGTGCCCAGGATCCATCGTTCGTCCGCTCAGATCTTTGTCATGACGCGCAGGTCTGAGCAGCGGCCGCCATGGGCCCTCGCCACAAGGGCGAGGGAGGCGGACTTATTCGAATTCTGAGAGAAAAAGCGACGCGCCCTAAGGCAAAGGCCTCGGCTTGCGGTCCTCGCCGATGGCGACGAACGTGAACACGCCTTGCGTCACCTTGTGGGCCTTCTCGCCGTCGCGGCGACGGCGCCAGGCCTCGACCTCGACCTTCAGCGAGGTGCGGCCCGTATGGACGATGCGGGCGAACAGGCTGACCTCGTCGCCGACGAACACCGGGCTGATGAACACCATGCCGTCGACGGCGATCGTGGCGCAGCGGCCGGCCGCCCGGTGAAAGGCGATCGAGGCCGCGGCCAGGTCCATCTGCGACAGCAGCCAGCCGCCGAAGATGTCGCCTTCGGGATTGGTGTCCGAGGGCATGGCGATGGCGCGCAGGACCGGCGGGTCGTGCGGCCACTCGGCCGCTTCCCAGGCCTTGGCGAGGGTCTCGGCGCGCGGGCCGGAGAGCGAGGCGTCGTCCATCTCGGCTTCGGACGGCCTAGTGGCCGCTCGGGCCTTCGTAGACGCCGGGGGCGAGCTTCTCGTCCTCGTCGTGGCCGGCGTGCGAGGCGGCGATGAAGCGGCGGTCGCAGTAGGGGCAGTCGACCGAACCGGCCGCGCCCATCTCCAGCCACACGCGCGGGTGGCCCAGCGCGCCGCCGACGCCGTCGCAGGCGATGCGGTGCGAGTGGACGTGGACGATCTCCGGAGCCGGGCCGGCGGTGACGGCGACGTCCATGCCGGTGGGGGCGGTCGGAGCTTCGGACTTGGCCTTGGCCATGGGAACTAACCTTCGAATTCTGAGCGCGGCCTTGGCTAGGCGGCGAACGAGGCATACCTATGCGACGCGTCGGCGCCGCGTCAATTCGAGCAAGCGTCGCGCCACCGTTTTCAAAGCCTTCGGCCCGCGACGGGCCTTGATTGGACGCTTCATGGACCTGCCTGCCTACGCGATCGAAGCCGAGGGCCTGTTCAAGACCTATCCCGCCACCAAGACCGCGCCGGAAAAGCGGGCGCTGAACGGCATCGACCTGAAGGTGCCGCGCGGCTCGATCTTCGGCCTGCTGGGTCCGAACGGGGCGGGCAAGTCGACCTTCATCAACATCCTGGCCGGCCTGACCCGCAAGTCGTCGGGCACGGTGAGGATCTGGGGCCGCGACATCGACGAGCGCCCCCGCGACGCCCGCGCTGCCATCGGCGTGGTGCCCCAGGAACTGGCCGCCGACGTCTTCTTCACCCCCCGCGAGTCGCTGGAGGTGCAGGCCGGCTATTACGGCGTGCCCAAGAACGAGCGCCGCACCGACGAGCTGCTCAATGCGCTGGGCCTGGGCGACAAGGCCAATGCCTATGTCCGCCAGCTGTCGGGCGGCATGAAGCGGCGCCTGATGGTGGCCAAGGCCATGGTCCACCAGCCGCCGGTGCTGATCCTCGACGAGCCGACCGCCGGCGTCGACGTCGAGCTGCGCCGCCAGCTGTGGGAATATGTGAAGGGCCTGCACGAGCTGGGCGTGACCATCGTGCTGACCACCCACTACCTGGAAGAGGCCCAGGAGCTTTGCGACCAGATCGCCATCGTCAACCGCGGCGAGGTGGTGGTCTGCGAGCCGACCCCGACCCTGCTGGGCCGCATGGACATCCGCAACGTGGTGGTGACGCCCGATGCGCCGCTGGCCGCGCCGCCGGTGCTGGAAGGCTTCGACACCAAGGGCCGCGCGGGCGGCGCCTTCTCGGTCAGCTACCGCACCGGCCAGTCGAGCGTCGAGCACGTGCTGGCCGCCGTTCGGGCCGCCGGCGTGTCGATCAAGGATATCGCCACCGAGGATCCCGACCTGGAGGACGTGTTCGTGTCGCTGACCTACGGCGACCCGAACGCCAAGGATCCGCTGCGGACGTAAGGCCGCCCACGGGAAACCTCTCCCATGGGGAGAGGGAGGGGCCCGCGCCGAAGGCGTGGGAGGGTGAGGGGGTAAGCCGTCGGCGGTCCCATCACCCTTAGTCCCTGCCTTGTCCGGAAAGTCCGAAACCCCTCACCCTCCCATGCTGCGCATGGGCCCCTCCCTCTCCCTCTGGGAAAGGGGATTTGGCTGGGAGAGGCTCGCGCTTAAGGCAGCGCCTTCACGAACGCCCGCACCACGGTCGCCGAATTGTCCGCCGCCAGGCGCAGGAACACCGGGAACTGGTTGGTGGCCGGATCGCCGCCGGCCAGGTCCGACAGGCTGCGGAAGGCGATGAACGGGGTCTTGTTGACATAGGCCACCTGGGCGACCGCCGCGCTTTCCATGTCGAGCACGCGCGCGCCGAAGGTCTTGTGGGCGTAGTCGCGGAAGGCGGCGTTGTCGACGAACACCGGGCCCGAGCCGCCGGCTCCGCCGACCACCACTTTCGGCGGCTTGGTCAGGCACTGGTCGGCCGCGCAGCGCTTCAAGGCCAGGCCCTCCACCGACTTGCGGGCAAGCGCGATCAGCTCTGGATCGGCGGTGAAGGACAGCCTGTCTTCCGCCTTGGCCGGGTCCTGCGTCACCGTCACGGCGCGCGGATACATCATGCCGAAATTGGGCAGGTCGCTGACCAGGCCCGGGGTGGGGGCGAAGCCGCCCGGAACCTCGCGGGCATAGGCCATTTCCGAGGTCTGGGCCCAGGTCTCCGGCGCCACCACGTCGCCGACCTCGAGCTCCGGATCGGCCCCGCCGGCCACGCCGGAGAACACGATGCGGACGACATGGAAGCGATCGAGCGCGGCCTGAGTGGTCATGGCCGCGTTGACCATGCTGATGCCCGACAGGAACAGCACCACCGGCTTGCCCTCCAGCTTGCCGGTGACATAGCGCGTACCCGCGGCCGTGAATTCCTTCTTGTCGGCGGTCGCCGCCTCCAGCGCCGCCATCTCCGGCGGGAAGGCGCTGACCACGGCGGTGCGCGGCGCGGCGTCGAGGCGTTCGGCGGCGCTCGCCGTCAGGGGCGACAGCAGGACGGCGCAGGTCAGGGCGAGGGGCGCGGCGAT